>DILD01000010.1:17018-22960 GCA_002424845.1 Thiobacillus denitrificans
AGGATGGCCGGGTTTTTCAATAGCGTGCGCGCGATGGCCACGCGCTGCTTCTCGCCGCCCGAGAGCTTGAGCCCGCGCTCGCCCACCACGGTGTCCCAGCCCTGCGGCAGGCTTTCGATAAAGTGCAGGATGTGCGCGGCGCGCGCGGCTTCGAGCACTTCGTCGCGAGTGGCGTCGGGCCGGCCGTAGGCGATGTTGTAGTAGATGCTGTCGTTGAACAGCACCGTATCCTGGGGCACCACGCCGATGGCGGCGCGCAGGCTGTCCTGGGTGACGTGGCGGATGTCCTGGCCATCGATGCCGATGCTGCCGGTGCCGGTGTCGTAGAAGCGAAACAACAATCGGGCCAGCGTCGATTTGCCGGCGCCGCTCGATCCCACTACGGCCACCGTCTTGCCGGCCGGAATGGTAAAGCTGACGTCGTGCAGGATGGGGCGGTCGGCATTGTAGGCGAAGCTCACGCGATCGAATTTCACCTGGCCGGCGACCACATCCAGATCGCGCGCATCGGGCGCGTCCTCGATTTCGCGCGGCCGGTTCATCAACGCGAACATGCGCTCGACGTCGGCCAGCGACTCCTTGATCTGACGGTACATCACACCGAGAAAACTCAGGGGCTGGAACATCTGCAGCAGGAAAGCGTTGACCATCACCAGGTCGCCCAGCGTCAGCGTACCGTCAACCACGCCTGCGGCAGCACGCAGCACCATCAGGGTGACGCCGATCGCGATCACTCCGGCCTGCGCAATGTTCAGCAGGCCCAGCGAGCGCTGCGATTTCAGCGACATGTCTTCCCACTCGACGAGGCTGTTGTCGTAGCGCTTCGCCTCGTATTTCTCGTTGCCGAAGTATTTGACGGTCTCGTAGTTCAGGAGGCTGTCGATGGCACGGCCATAGGCCTCGGAATCGAGCGTGTTGGCGCGCCGCACGAACTGGGTGCGCCACTCGGTGATGGTGACAGTGAAACCGATGTAGGCCGCCAGCGTGATCAGCGTCAGCATGCCGAACACCCAGTCGAGCTTGACGAACAGGATGCCCGCAACCAGCAGGATTTCCAGCACCGTGGGGGTGATGCGGAACAACAGATAGCCGACCAGGCTGGACAGCGCCTTGGCGCCGCGCTCGATGTCGCGGGTGATGCCGCCGGTCTGGCGCTCCAGATGAAAGCGCAGCGACAGCGCATGCAGGTGGTTGAACACCGCCATGCTGATGCGGCGCATCGCGCGCTGCGTCACCTTGGCAAAAATCACGTCGCGCAGATCGGCAAAGGTGGTGCTGGCAAAGCGCAATGCGCCGTAGCCGAGGATCAGGGCCAGCGGCAACACCAGTTCCGGTCGCGGCTGGTCGAGCGCGTCGATGATTTCCTTCAGCACCAGCGGCACCGATACCGACGCCAGCTTGGCGCCGATCAGCAGCGAAAGCGCCAGCAGCACGCGGCCGCGGAATTCCCACAAGTAGGGAAACAGGCGGCCGATGGAGCGCAGGCTGGGGTCGCCTGCAGGCGGCGGGGCGGTATGGGAATGGACGGCAGGATGCATCAGGTCGGATAGAATAGCGTCTTTGTGTGTCCTGATTTTACGTCCAGCAGCCCATGATTTCGCTGCAGGCCGGACTAAATAGCATGTCTGACATGACGCTTTACGGCATTCCCAACTGCACCACCGTGAAAAAAGCGCGCGCATGGCTCGCCGAACACGGCCAGGACGTGGCCTTCCACGACTTCAAGAAACAGGGCGTTGACGCGGCCTGGCTGAAAAAAGTCGCCCGGCAAACCGGCTGGCAGGCGCTGCTCAACACGCGCGGCACCACCTGGCGCAAGCTGGCCGATGCCGACAAGACCGCTGCCGGCAATGAAGCCGGCGCAATTGTCCTGATGCTGGCGCAACCCAGCGTGATCAAGCGGCCGGTGCTGGAACGCGACGGCCGCTACCACCTCGGCTTTGCCGAAGATCAATACCAAGCCCTATTCGGAGCCTGACGCTGCATGGCCAATGAAACTTTCGAGCTGGCGGTCGAGCTGCTCAAGCGCAAGTCGCTGACGCCTGACGACGCCGGCTGCCACGACCTGATTGCCGCACGTCTGCATAAGCTCGGCTTCCACATCGAGCGCCACTGCCACAACGGCGTCGACAACCTGTGGGCGCGCCGCGGAACGGCCTCCCCCGTGGTCTGCTTCGCGGGCCACACCGACGTGGTGCCGACCGGCCCGCTCGACCAGTGGCTATCCGACCCTTTCGAACCCACCGTGCGCGACGGCAAGTTATATGCGCGCGGCGCGGCCGACATGAAAACCTCGGACGCGGCCTTCGTCACCGCCACCGAACGCTTCGTCGCCGCGCATCCGGATCACCATGGCTCGATTGCCTTCCTGCTCACCTCGGATGAAGAAGGCCCCGCCACGGACGGCACCGTCAAGATGGTCGAAGCACTGAAGGCGCGCAACGAGCTGCTCGACTACTGCATCGTCGGCGAGCCGACCAGCGCCGCCGAATTCGGTGACACCATCAAGAACGGGCGCCGCGGCTCCCTGTCCGGCATCCTGCGCGTCAAGGGCGTACAGGGTCATATTGCCTACCCTCACCTTGCCAAGAATCCGATTCATCAGGCCGCGCCGGCGATTGCAGAACTCGCCGACACCATGTGGGATGAAGGCAATAACTATTTCCCTCCGACCACCTGGCAGATTTCCAACATTCATGGCGGCACCGGAGCAAGCAACGTCATTCCCGGTGTGATCGAGATCCAGTTCAATTTCCGATATTCCACTGCCAGCACAGCTGACGGCCTGATGGATGCGCTACAGGAAATTCTCGACAGCCACGGCCTCGATTACGAGATCGACTGGAGCCTGTCTGGCCGGCCCTTTCTCACGCCGCGCGGCCCCCTGTGCGACCGGCTTTCCGAGGCCATCCAGGAAGTCACCGGGCTCACCCCAGAACTGTCCACGACCGGCGGCACCTCGGACGGTCGTTTCATTGCCGAGATCTGCCGTGAAGTGGTCGAGTTCGGCCCGCTCAACAACAGCATTCACAAGCTGAACGAGCACGTTGCGGTGGAAGACATCGAGAAGCTGGCGGCGATTTACGGGAAGACGCTGGAAAAACTGCTGACCTGAAAACCCATTTCATCCGCGAAGGACGCGTTGTGGGAGCGGCGCCCTCGCCGCGAATGCCGGCGCCGCACAATCGTCCGCATTCGGCCCGGGGCGGGCCTCCCACAATGCGCCCTTCGCGGATAATCTTTTGAGACTGAAATGAAACACTTCGACGACACCGAATCCCTCATCACCGTGCGCGACTGGCTGCGCTTTGCCGTGTCGCGCTTCAACGAGGCCAAGCTGTTTTTCGGCCACGGTTCGGACAACGCGTTCGACGAGGCGGCCTATCTGATTCTGCATACCCTGCATCTGCCGCTCGACCGGCTGGAGCCGTTTCTCGACGCCAGCCTGACGCATGGCGAATCGGAGGAAGTGCAGGCTGTGATCGAACGCCGGGTGCGCGAACGCATTCCCGCCGCCTATCTGACGAACGAAGCCTGGCTGGGCGAACACCGTTTCTACGTCGACGAGCGCGTGATCGTGCCGCGCTCCTTCATCGCCGAGTTGCTGCCGGAACAACTGGCGCCCTGGCTCGAGAACCCAGACGAAGTCACCCGCGCGCTCGACCTGTGCACCGGCTCGGGCTGCCTCGCCATCCTGGCGGCGCTGGCCTTTCCGAGTGCCAACATCGATGCGGTGGACTTGTCGAAAGAGGCACTGGAAGTCGCTGCGAAAAACGTCAGCGATTACGGCCTCACCGATCGGATCGAACTGATCGAGTCGGATCTGTTCGCCGCGCTGAAGGGCCGCAGCTACGATGTCATCCTCAGCAACCCGCCCTATGTGAATGCGGAATCGGTGGCTGCGCTGCCGCCGGAATACCAGGCGGAACCGGCGCTGGCGCTGGGTTCGGGCGAGGATGGTCTGGACGCGACGCGGCAGATTCTCGCCAACGCCAAAACTCACCTGAATCCCGGCGGCCTGCTGGTGGTGGAGATCGGCCACAACCGCGACGTTCTCGAAGCGGCCTATCCCACCCTGCCCTTCACCTGGCTCGACACCGAAAGCGGCGATCAGTTCATCTTCATGCTGCGGCGCGAAGACCTTTAAGTAGATCAGCCATAGCGCTTATAGGCGTGGAGAATTCCACGGGGTGTAGGGGGGTCGCCCCGGCCCGATGCCGTGGTGATTGCTACCGCGCGAAAATCGCGGCGAGGCGCCGCTCCCACAGAGGAATACCATAGTCCTTGGCATATCCAGGAGGGTCGCCCCGGCCCGATGCCGTGGTGTTCGCATGGGTACGAAAATCGCCCCGATACCCAGAGAGCATAAAGACGGGACTCCTTGTATCTACACAGCGGCGTGCCCGAGTTCGGCGGCAATGCGACGGGCCAGCTGCCGCGCCGCGGCCTGAATGCGGTCATCCGGGTTTTCATTCGGATTTGCCGAACTGATTTCGATTCCATACAAATCCAGCCGGAGCGGCAGGCTGCCGAGCTCACGCGCGAGCGACAGCGCGGCCAGCACACCGAGGCCATGGCTCGATAGCCCATGGCCATAGTCCGGCCAGCCTTCTTGATCGAAATACTGTATCTCCCCTGGCGGACCGCCGCTCTGCATGGCATCGATCAGAATGACCCGGGGTGCACGCTCGAACAAGGCAATCAGATTGGCGCCGGGACGATCCAGCTTTTCGATGAGGAGCGCAGCGCCCGTGCGAATGCCACCGGCCAGCAGGGCATCGACGGTCAGCCAGCCGGCCTGGTCATCGCCCGACGGCGAACCGATGCCGAGTATGCGTACCGGCTCAACTTCGTTCGACATGCATCCGCAGAAAATGCGTGGCGCAGGAAATGCAGGGGTCGTAGTTGCGGATGACTTTTTCGCAATGCAGGCGTAGCGCAGCGTCCGGCTGGTCGAGTCCGAAATTCAGCAATGACAGCCGCAGGTCGTCCTCGATGCGGCCCTGATTCTGACTGGTCGGCGGCACGATGCGCGCGTTGACCACACGGCCGTCGGCATCCATTTCGTAGCGATGCCACAACAGGCCGCGCGGCGCCTCGGTACAGCCGGTGGCGATACCGGCGCACGGCGTGACCGGCGTCCACGGCGAATCCGGCAACTGATAATCATCGAGCAGGCGCACCGCTTCGTTGAGCGCCAGCAGGATTTCGATGGCACGCGCCAGCAGGCTGTGAAACAGGTTGCGGCTGGGCAGCACCAGGCCGCTCTCTTTCAGCAGGGCCTTGACCCGATCGGGCAAGGCGGCGTGATTGAGATTGAGGCGCGCCAGCGGCCCGACCAGGTACGGCTGGCCGCGATAGGTGCTGAACAGCGCGGTGGAATGGGGAACGTGCTGCTCGGCAAAATGCGTGTCGAAGGCCTCAGCGCCGATCAGCAGGCCATCGCTGGCGGCAATGCCGCCGGTCTCGATGGCGTAAACGCCTGGCTGCTGCGTCGCAACGGAAACGAATGCCTGATCGTCCTGCGGCATCGGAATGACGGCAGCCCAGCGAATCAGCGCTTCAGCTTCGGGCAGTGCAGCCCGCAATTTTTCGCGCAGGGCCCGAACGCGTTCCAGCGAAGGCGCCGCATGAAAGCCCCCGATGCGCACCCCCACCGGATGCACCGAGCGGGCGCCGAACAAATCCATCAGTTCGTTGCCGAGCCCCTGGATGCGCAAGCCGCGGCGTACTTCGTCCGGCGCGATTTTCGCCAGCTCGATGGCGTTGTTGCAGCCGAAGAAATCCGGCGCCGCCAGCAGGTGGATGTGCAGGCTGTGGCTCTGGATCCATTCGCCGCAGTAGAACACCCGGCGCATGGCGCGCGCCCATGGGCTGAGTTCGACACCGAACAGCTGTTCCAGCGCCTGTGCCACCGTGACCTGATAGGCAACCGGGCAGAT
>DILD01000016.1 GCA_002424845.1 Thiobacillus denitrificans
GTGGCCCATTCTTGTTGGGTTGGGGTGTCGCGCCTTGTGTGGGAGGCCCGCCTCGGGCCGATTGGGTGCTTCAATGATGGCTGGCCGTGATTCAGGCATGGCTGCGTGCCTCGCCCTCGCCATGCAGATTGCTGACGCAGCGTCCGCACAGGCCGGGATGCTCGGCGTGGGCATCGACGTCGTCGCGGTAATGCCAGCAGCGGTCGCATTTTTTTGCCGTGCTCGGAATGACTTCGATGCGGTCGGCGTCGGCTGCGACCACCCGCGCCTGCGAGGCGATCAGTACGAATTTCAGGTCGTCGCCCAGCGGCGCCAGCAGGGACTGTGTATCGGCCGTGGCGTGCAGGGTGACTTCGGCCTGCAGCGAGGAACCGATGCCGCCGGCGACGCGCACGGTTTCAAGCTCTTTCTGCACCTCGGCGCGCACCACGCGGATGCGGGTCCAACGGTCGAGGAGGGTCGTTTCATCGGCCTGCACCGGCAGTTCGTGCCAGGTATGCAGGAACACCGAATCGTTCTCGTTAATCGGGTTGGGCCTAGCGTTTGCTCCCTCTCCCGCAAGCGGGGGAGGGGTGGGGAGGGGGGGCAGTTGCGTCCACACTTCCTCGCCGGTGAACGACAGGATCGGCGCCATCCAGCGGGTCAGCGCGTGCGTCAGATGGTAGAGCGCGTTCTGAGCGGCGCGGCGTGCGCGACTGTCGGCGCCGCTGGTGTAGAGGCGGTCCTTCAGGATATCGAGATAGAAACCGCCGAGATCTTCGGAGCAGAAAGACTGCAATTTCTGCACGATGAAGTGGAATTCATAGGCGTCGTAGTGCGCCTGCAGTTCGCCCTGCAACTGGCGCGTCAGCGCCAGCGCGTAGCGGTCGATTTCCAGCCAGTCTTCGACCGGAAGCGCGTGCGCCTTGGGATCGAAGTCGGAAAGATTGGCGAGCAAAAACTTCAGCGTGTTGCGGATGCGGCGATAGCCTTCCACCACGCGCTTGAGGATCTCGTCCGAGATGGTGAGCTCGCCCGAATAGTCGGTGGTCGCCACCCACAGGCGCAGGATGTCGGCGCCGTATTGGTCCATCACCTTCTGCGGCGAGACGACGTTGCCCTTCGACTTGCTCATCTTGTGGCCCTTGCCGTCGACCACGAAACCGTGGGTGAGCAGGGCTTTATAAGGTGCGCGGCCGTCGGTGGCGCAGCCGGTGAGGAGCGACGACTGGAACCAGCCGCGATGCTGGTCCGAGCCTTCCAGATACAGGTCCGCTGGATGCGCGAGTTCGGGGCGGCGCTTCAGCACGCAGGCATGGGTGACGCCGGAATCGAACCAGACGTCGAGCGTGTGGCCGGTCTTGTTGTAGTGCGCGGCGTCGTCGCCCAAGAGTTCGGTCGGGTCGAGCGCGAACCAGGCCTCGATACCGGCCGCTTCGACGCGCTGCGCCACGATCTCAAGCAGCTCCGGCGTGCGCGGATGCAACTCGCCGGTTTCCTTGTGGGTAAAGAAGGGCATCGGCACCCCCCAGTTGCGCTGGCGCGAGACGCACCAGTCGGGCCGGTTTTTGATCATCGCCTCCAGCCGCGCACGGCCCCACGAGGGGAAGAACTGCGTCGCGTCGACCGCCGCCATCGCCTGCTCGCGCAGCGTCTTGCGCTCCCCACTCTCCGCTCTCCGCTCTCCGCTCTCCGCCCCCATGCCAATAAACCACTGCCGCGTCGCGCGGAAAATGATCGGCGTCTTGTGGCGCCAGCAATGCGGGTAGTTGTGCAGCAGTTTTTCGTGCGCCAGCAGGTTGCCGCTGGCTTCCAGCGTTTCGAGGATCAGCGGATTGGCCTGCCAGATGCTCATGCCGCCGACCAGCGGCACGCCGGCGTAGAAGCGGCCGTCGTCACCTACCGGGTTGTCGACTTTCAGGCCGTAGCGGCTGCCCACCACGTAGTCGTCGAGGCCGTGGCCGGGCGCGGTGTGGACCGCGCCGGTGCCGGCGTCGGCGGTGACGTGATCGCCCACGATCACCGGCACCTGGCGTTCCTGGAAGGGATGCCACAGCAGCACGCCTTCGAGCGCCTGGCCGGTGGTGTGCGCGAGGACTTCGGCGCCCTCATTCAAACCATACCGTGTCAATGCCGCTTCGCGCAGGCTGTCGGCCAGGACCAGCAGGCCTTTGGTCGTGCGCACCAGCGCGTACTGGAATTCGGGGTGCAGCGCCACGGCCTGGTTGGCCGGCAGCGTCCACGGCGTGGTGGTCCAGATGACGACCTGGACTGGTTCTGTGATCGCCGCGATGTCGAAGCGGCGGGCAAGGTCGGCGTGGTCGGCCACGGCAAAGCCGACGTCGATCGCCGGCGAGGTCTTGTCTTCATATTCGACTTCGGCTTCGGCCAGTGCCGAGCCGCAGTCGACGCACCAGTGCACCGGTTTCGCGCCCTGGTAGAGATAGCCTGCCTGCTGGATCTGTCCCAGCACGCGCAACTGCTCGGCCTCGAACTGGAAATCCATGGTGCGATACGGGTTGCCCCAGTCGCCCAGCACGCCGAGGCGGATGAAGTCGGCTTTTTGCCGCTCGATCTGTTCGGCGGCATAGGCGCGGCACAGCTCGCGGAATTTCGCCGGGGGAATGGCCTTGCCGTGGGTTTTTTCCACCTGCAGCTCGATCGGCAGGCCGTGGCAGTCCCAGCCCGGCACGTAGGGCGCGTCGAAACCCGACAGCGTCTTGGCCTTGACGATGATGTCCTTGAGGATCTTGTTTACCGCGTGGCCGATGTGGATGTCGCCGTTGGCGTAGGGCGGACCGTCGTGCAGGATGAACTTGGGCCGCCCGGCCGCCGCCTGGCGGATCGCCTCGTAGCGCTGTTTCTCCTGCCAGCTTTTGACCCAGCCGGGTTCGCGCTTGGCGAGGTCGCCGCGCATCGGGAAGGGGGTGTCTGGCAGGTTGAGGGTGGGCTTGTAATCGGGCATGGCAGAGTCAGACATGACGTTGCTTCAAATAGTGTTTGGCGTTGTCGACGTCGCGGCGGATTTGCGCAACGAGGCTGTCGAGGTCGGGATATTTTTCTTCATCGCGCAGCTTGTGCAGAAAATCCACGCGCACGCGGCGGCCGTAAATCTCGGCATTGAAATCGAACAGGTGGACTTCGAGCACCGGCACGGCGTCGGGGTTTTTAACCGTCGGGCGCTTGCCCAGGCTCGCCGCCCCCGGCAGCGGCTTGTCATCGAGGCCGTAGACCTCGACCGCAAAAATGCCCATCAGCGGCGGACGGTTGTGCTTGAGCTGGATGTTGGCGGTGGGAAAGCCGATGTCTCGCCCCAGCTTGTCGCCGTGCACCACCCGCCCCGAGATGCTGTAGGGGCGGCCCAGCAGGCGCGCGGCGTGTTCGAGTTCGCCGGCGGCGAGCGCCTGGCGTACTGCGGTCGACGAGGAGCGCTCGCCGGCGACCTCAACCGTGGGCAGAAATTCGGCATCGAAGCCGAGCGTCTCGCCGGCCTGCCTGAGCAGGGGAAAGTCGCCGGCGCGTTTGGCTCCGTAGCGGAAATCGTCGCCCACCAGCACGTAACGCGCCTGCAAGGTGCGGCCCAGCACTTCTTCGATGAAGGCTTCGGCGGCGAGTGCTGAAAATGTGCGGTCGAAGCGGAACACATGCAGCCGGTCGATGCCCATCCGTTGCAGGCATTCGGCCTTTTCGCGCAGGCTGGACAGGCGGGCAGGCGCTTGCTCGGGGGAAAAGAATTCGCGCGGATGCGGTTCGAAACTCAGCACGCAGCTCGGCAGGCCGCGAACCCGCGCCACGTCCTGCAGGCGGGTGAGCATGGCCTGGTGCCCGAGATGCAGGCCGTCGAAATTGCCGATGGTGACCGCATGGGGCGTGCCGAGGGGGGTGAAGCCGTGGGTGATGCGCATTGCGGCTTGAGGCGCCAAAAAGCGCCTATTCTAGCCGATACGGCAGGCCGATGAAGGGTTGCCGGCCTGTGAGTTATTCAGCTGCGCGACGGACGAAGTGCCGTGGCCGGAAGCCCATCAGACCGAGGGCGGCGAAATACAGCATGCCACCGCCGGCCACCAGCAGGGACATTCTGATCACGCGGTCAAGGAAACCGGCCGCCAGCCACCATTGCGAATCACCCATGGTGTAGAAGAGTGTCGCCGCCATCAGCAAAACCGCCAGCAGCACCCGCATGAAATAGCGGCCCCAGCCCGGCTGCGGCTGGTAAATCCGGTGCTTTTTCAGCAGATGCAGCAGCAGGCCGGCATTGAGGCAGGCAGCCAGGCCGATGGACAAGGCCAGTCCGGCGTGGCCGAGCGGGACGATGAAAGCGAGGTTCATCAGTTGGGTGGCTGCCAGGGTGAAGAGGGCGACCTTGACCGGGGTGCGAATGTTTTGCCGCGCATAGAATCCGGGCGCCAGCACCTTGACCAGGATCAGACCGACCAGGCCGAGACTGTAAGCGACCAGGGCACGCTGGGTCATGCTGACGTCGACGGCTGAGAAGGCGCCGTAATGAAACAGGGTGGTGATGAGCGGCACCGCCAGTACCGCCAGCGCTGCCGCGGCGGGCAAGGCCAGCAGCAGGGTCAGGCGCAGGCCCCAGTCGAGCAGCTTTGAATAGTCGTCGGGGTTGTCGTCCGCGTAATGCTTGGCCAGGCTCGGCAGCAGGATGGTGCCCAGCGCCACGCCCAGCATGCCGGCGGGAAACTCCATCAGGCGGTCGGCGTAATACAGCCAGGACACGCTGCCGGTGACGAGAAAGGACGCGAAGATGGTGTTGATCAGCAGACTGATCTGGGCCACCGAGACGCCCAGCGTGGCGGGGGCCATCAGTTTCAGGATGCGCCCAAGCCCGGGGTCGTCGAAATGCCGGACAGGCCGCGGCAGCATGCGGATCTTCAATAGATGCGGCAGCATCCACGCCAGTTGCAGCACGCCGCCCAGTGCGACGCCCCAGCCCAGCGCCAGTACGGGCGGGTCGAAGTAGGGCGCCAGCCATAGTGCGGCAAAGATCATGGCGACGTTCAGCAGCACCGGTGCGAATGCCGGCACTGAAAACTTGCTGAAGGTGTTGAGGATGCCGGCCGCCAGGGCGACCAGCGAAATGAAGATGATGTAGGGAAAGGTGATGCGCAGCAGGGCAACGGTGAGGGCGAATTTTTCGGGGTCGGCGCTAAATCCCGGTGCGCTGACATAGACCACCCAGGGCGCGCCGATAATGCCCAGCAGCGCGACCCCGACCAGTACCAGCGTGAGCACGGTGCCGACCTGATTGATCAGGATTTGGGTGGCATCATGGCCCTTGCGGTTTTTATATTCGGCCAGGATCGGCACAAAGGCCTGCGAAAATGCGCCTTCGGCGAACAGGCGCCGCAGCAGGTTGGGGATTTTGAAGGCGACAAAGAAGGCGTCGGTCAGCATGCCGGCGCCGAATACGCGGGCAATGATGGCGTCGCGCACGAATCCCAGGATGCGTGAGAGCAGGGTCATGCTGCTGACCGCAGCGAGGGCTTTGAGGAGATTCATGGCGGCGGCGTTTTGTGCGCATTGTGCGGGGCGGATGCGCCAACTGCAACCATATGCAAAACCTGCTTGATTTGTTGCGGGGGTTTCCCGTACAATCGCGGGCTTTGGTGAATCTGCCCTGCGTTTAACGGGGCGCTTCAAGATTAAATTGTCCCGCCTCGGTGGCGTGACTTACAGGAGCAGAATCTATGGCGAACTCCGCCCAGGCGCGCAAGCGCGCACGTCAAGCAAGCGCCCAGCGCGACAGCAACATGAGCCAGCGTTCGGAATTCCGGACTGCCATCAAGAAAGTGCGTAAAGCGATTGACGCCGGTGACAAGGCCGCTGCCCAGCAGGTTTTCCAGGCATCCATGAGCCTGATCGACAGCATTGCCGACAAGCAGATCGTCCACAAGAACAAGGCAGCCCGCCACAAGAGCCGCCTGTCTTCGGCTGTTAAGGCCATGGCCTGAGCTAAATCGGTTGCGCCATAAAAAACGCCGCGTTTGCGGCGTTTTTTATGGCTTGCCGACAGGGGTCAATCGGCGTTTTCGGTCTGTAGTTCGTTGGTTTCGGCAAACGTCCGCAGGAAGCGGTAGGCGTTGGGGTCGACGGACTGGAGTCGTTTGTCCACCGTCACGCACCGGATGCCATTCAGGGTGGTGGGTTGCACGTAGGGCGAATAATTCGTGCGGCTGTTGGGGTCGATGACCGCAAATGCGCCAGCCAGACGGTCAGCCCAGTCGCTTGGCCGAAACGGGTTGCCTCGGGTGGTGATGCCCCGGATGATGAATGGGGCGTTGACGGTAGCGTCATCCATGTGTGAGCGGGCAGCGGAAGAAGTTGGTGGATTTTAGCACGCGCCCGGCGGAGCGCTGGATGGGCAAGGCTTGCAAGGTAGCGATAATTTGAAGATACTTCGTTCGCTTTACCTGACCAAAAAGGTCAACAATTCGCATCATCCATTCTAGACAGAGGAGAGAGTTATGAAAAACCCGCTGGATTCGTTGTGGGGGACGGTCATCGCCGGCGCGGTGCTGACGCTTGTGTTGTTTGTGTTTGCCAGAAACTTTTTGGGTTGAGGGGGAGAAATGGAAAATATCGAAATCATTTCCGCACTGTCCCGCTGGGTCCATTTCATGGCCGGCATCATGTGGATCGGCCTGTTGTATTACTTCAATTTCGTTCAGGTGGCGGCGCTCAAAAATGCCGGTGCTGATGGCACGGCGGCTGGCATCACCAAGCACGTTGCCCCGCGCGCCCTGCTGTTCTTCCGCTGGGCTGCCGTGGTGACCTGGATTGCCGGAGCAGCCCTGCTGGGTCCGTATTTCATGGATGCCTTCCTGCTGCGTAACGGCATGGGCCCGATCGGCATCGGCGCATGGCTCGGTACCATCATGCTTTTCAATGTCTGGGTGCTGATCTGGCCGAACCAGAAGAAGATTCTGGGTATGGTGTCGGCCAGCGATGACGAGAAGAACAAAGCTCGCCGTATCGCCTTCCTGGCATCGCGAACCAATACCATGCTGTCGATTCCGATGCTGTTCTTCATGGCAACCGGGATGTCTCACTCGGCGCTTTTCAGCCTATAATCAAGGCGCTGCATGACAAGAACGGCGGCTCAGGCCGCCGTTTTCTATTTCGCGGATTTTCAAAAACAACCATTTCAGGACAGCCTGGTTGAGGACTGCCATGACAACACATTTGATGAACACCTACGCCCGCCAGCCGGTTGCCTTCGTGCGTGGCGAAGGCGCCTACCTGTGGGACGAAGCCGGCAAGCGCTATCTTGACGCGGTTGCCGGCGTGGCGGTGAACGGGTTGGGGCACGCTCACCCCAGGCTGGTGAAGGCGATCGCCGACCAGGCTGGGGCGTTGATCCATTCGTCCAACCTGTATCGCGTGCTGCGCCAGGAAGAACTGGCCGATCGGCTGTGCGCGATTTCGGGGATGGACAAGGCGTTCTTCTGCAATTCGGGCTGCGAAGCCAACGAAGCGGCGATCAAGCTGGCGCGTCTGTATGGTCACGGCAAGGGCATCGAGGTGCCGACCATCATCGTCATGGAAAAGGCTTTCCACGGGCGCACCATGGCGACGCTGACCGCGACCGGTAGTCGCAAGATCCAGGCCGGATTCGAGCCGCTGCTGGCAGGGTTTGCGCGGGTGCCGTTCAATGACCTGGAAGCCATTCGGCATGTGGCCGAACATAACAAGAGCGTGGTCGCAGTGCTGGTCGAAGTGGTGCAGGGCGAGGGCGGCATCAATGTGTTGCCGTCCGAATTCCTCGCCGAATTGCGGCAGATTTGCGATGCCCATGGCTGGCTGCTGATGCTGGACGAAGTGCAGACCGGTATTGGTCGCACCGGCACCTGGTTCGGCTTCCAGCATTCCGGCGTAATGCCGGACGTGATGGCGCTGGCCAAGGGCCTGGGCTCGGGCATGCCGATCGGCGCGTGTCTGGCGCGCGGTGTGGCCGCCGAGGTGTTCACCCCGGGTAGCCACGGCTCGACGTTCGGCGGCAATCCGCTGGCGTGTGCGGCGGCGCTGGCGACCCTGGATGCCATTGAGGAGGAGAAACTGCTCGATAATGCGCGCGTGCGCGGCGAGGCCATTCGCAGCGGGCTGCGGATGGCGCTGGCCGGTGTGCAAGGGGTAGTCGATATCCGCGGCGAAGGCATGATGATGGGCATCGAGCTGGATCGCCCGTGCGGCGAGCTGGTGGCCGTGGCGCGCGATGCCGGCGTGCTGATCAACGTCACCGCCGATACGGTCATTCGTCTGGTGCCGCCGCTGATTTATGGTGCGGCCGAGGTTGATGCGCTGGTCGCAGCGGTTTCGGGAATCGTTAGAAACTATCTGCAGCAGGCGGCGTGATGCTGAAGCACTTTCTGCAATTCAAGGATTTGACGCGTGACGAACTGTTTTATTTGTTCGAGCGCTCGCGTCTGATCAAGTCGCGTTTCAAGAAGTACCAGCCGTATCACCCCTTGGTTGATCGCACGCTGGCGATGATCTTCGAGAAAAGCTCGACCCGCACCCGGCTCTCGTTCGAGGCGGGCATGCATCAGCTCGGCGGCTCGGCGATTTACCTTAATACGCGCGACACCCAGCTCGGGCGCGGCGAGCCGGTGGAGGATGCGGGTGAGGTCATCTCGCGCATGGTCGACATCGTGATGATCCGCACCTTCGAGCAGGACATCATCGAGCGCTTCGCGTCGCATTCGCGCGTGCCGGTGATCAACGGGCTCACCAACGAATACCACCCATGCCAGATCCTCGCTGACATCTTTACCTTCATCGAGCATCGCGGCTCGATCCAGGGCAAAACGGTGGCGTGGATCGGCGACTCCAACAACATGTGCAACACCTGGCTGCAGGCGGCCGAAGTGCTCGGTTTCAACGTGCACGTGTCGACACCGCCGGGTTATGAAGTCGAGCCCGAGCGTGCCAACCTGTATGGCACCGACCACTTCGAGAGCTTCGCCGACCCGATGGATGCCTGCCGCGGCGCCGACCTGGTGACCACGGACGTTTGGACCAGCATGGGCTGGGAGGCCGAGAATGACGAGCGCCTGAAGGCTTTTGCCGACTGGCAGGTTGATGCCGACATGATGGCGGTGGCGAAAAACAACGCGGTTTTCATGCACTGCCTGCCCGCCCACCGTGGCGAGGAAGTGACCGCCGAGGTGATCGACGGTTCGCAGTCGGTGGTGTGGGACGAGGCCGAGAACCGCCTGCACGTGCAGAAGGCGCTGATGGAATATCTGCTTCTGGGAAAAATCGAATCATGAACATTGCTTACTTCAAGGAGATGGATTCGCTTTATATCGAAATCAGTCCTGAAAACCCCGCTCAGACATGGGAAGCGCACGAAGGCATCGTGCTCAACCTGTCGGAAGATGGCCGCGTGGTTGGCATCGAAATCGAAAAAGCCAGCCAGTCCGCCAATCTCGACCTCCTGAAAATCGGCGGCTTCCCCGGTCAGATCGAAATCATCGACAAGAACACCTCCGGCTCCACCCACTGACACACACCAAATATGAGCGACATCAAGAAAGTTGTACTGGCCTACTCCGGCGGCCTCGATACCTCGGTTATTCTGAAATGGCTGCAGGACACCTACCAGTGCGAGGTGGTGACCTTCACCGCCGACCTCGGGCAGGGCGAAGAACTGGAACCGGCGCGTGCCAAGGCGCTGCAGTTCGGCATCAAGCCCGAGCAGATCTACATCGACGACCTGCGCGAGGAATTCGTGCGTGACTTCGTTTTCCCGATGTTCCGCGCCAACACCGTGTACGAGGGCGAATACCTGCTCGGCACCTCGATCGCGCGGCCGCTGATCGCCAAGCGCCTGATCGAGATCGTCAACGAAACCGGCGCCGATGCCATCTGTCACGGCGCCACCGGCAAGGGCAACGACCAGGTGCGCTTTGAACTTGGCGCCTATGCGCTGAAGCCCGACGTCAAGGTGATCGCGCCGTGGCGCGAGTGGGACCTGTTGAGCCGTGAAAAGCTGCTTGCTTATGCAGAGACCCACAGCATTCCCATCGACATGAAGCATCGCCAGGGCGGCTCGCCCTACTCGATGGACGCCAACCTGCTGCACATTTCCTACGAAGGCCGCCATCTGGAAGACCCGAATGCGGAAGCCGAGGAGGACATGTGGCGCTGGACCGTGTCGCCGGAAAAGGCGCCCGATCAGGCCGAATACATTGAGCTGACCTATGTCAAAGGCGACGTCGTTGCGATCAACGGCCAGGCCATGAAGGCACACGAAGTGCTGGCGAAGCTGAACGCAATCGGCGGCAAGCACGGCATCGGGCGGCTCGACCTGGTGGAAAACCGCTACGTCGGCATGAAATCGCGCGGCTGCTACGAAACCCCTGGCGGCACCATTCTTTTGAAGGCGCACCGCGCGATCGAGTCCATCACGCTCGACCGCGAGGTCGCCCACCTGAAAGATGACCTGATGCCGCGCTACGCCAGCCTGATCTATAACGGTTACTGGTGGGCGCCCGAGCGTGTGGCGCTGCAGACGCTGATTGACCATACCCAGCAGCACGTCAACGGTACGGTGCGGCTGAAGCTCTACAAGGGCAACGTCATCGTCGCCGGCCGCGATTCGAAGACCGATTCGCTGTTCGACTCGACCATCGCTACTTTCGAGGATGACGCCGGCGCCTACGATCAGAAGGACGCAGGCGGCTTCATCAAGCTCAACGCGCTGCGCATGCGCATCGCAGCCAAACTCGACGCACGGAGAAAATAAGCATGCCCCAGTTCGACAATGTCGCCGTCACCAAGCAGGCCAATGTGTACTTTGACGGCAAGTGCGTCTCGCACACCGTGCAGTTTGCCGATGGCAGCAAAAAATCGGTCGGCGTGATCCTGCCGTCCACGCTCACCTTCAACACCGGCGCGCCGGAAATCATGGAAACGGTGTCGGGCACGTGCCGGGTGAAACTGGCCGGGGAAACCGAGTGGAAGACCTACAGCGCCGGGCAGTCGTTCGATGTGCCGGCCAATTCCAGCTTCGACATCGAAGTGATGGGCGATCCCTACCACTATGTCTGCCACTTCGGCTAAGCGCTGAGCCATGACCACCGTTACCGTCGTCAGGAAGGACGGCCGCATCGCGATTGCGGCCGACACGCTGACGAAGTGGGGCGGCGGCAAGGAATCCGCCGATTACGTGGCGAACCACGAGAAGATCATCCGCGTCGGCGACAGCTACGTCGCGATCACCGGTTCGGCCACCTTCAAGCTGATTCTGACCGACTATTTCGCCTCGCTGGACGAGACGCCGCAGCTTGATTCGGTGGCCAGCATCTTCAGCGTGTGGAACACCCTGCACGGTGCGCTCAAGGAGCATTACTATCTTCAGAGCGGCGAGGACAAGGAAGAGGATCTCGAGTCCAGCCGAATGGATGTGCTGATCGCCAACCCGCACGGCATCTTCGGCGTGGCGGCGCACCGCACGGTGCAGGCGTTCTCGAAATTCTATGCCTACGGCAGCGGCAGTCCTTATGCGCTGGGGGCGATGTACGCGGCTTACCGCGCGCCCGCGTTCGACGCCGAGGCGGTGGCGCGGCTGGGGGTGAGGGCGGCAGCCGAGTTCCATGATGAAACCGGTCTGCCGATTCAGTGTTTTGTGATGGATGAGGAGTAGTCAGGATGCCGAGTTTTGACATCGTGTCCGAAGTCGACAAGCAGGAAGTGCGCAACGCGGTCGATCAGGTCAACAAGGAAGTGTCCACCCGTTTCGACTTCAAGGGCTCCGATGCGCGCGTCGAGCAGGCGGATTACGTGCTGACAGTGCATGCCGACACCGAATTTCAGCTCGATCAGGTGCAGGAGATCCTGGCGCAGAAGCTCGCCAAGCGCAGTGTGGACGTCAAATGCCTGGATATCGGCAGCGTCGAGAAAGTCTCGGGCAACAAGGTCAAGCGCAGCGTGACGGTGAAGACCGGCGTCGAAACCGAACTGGCGAAAAAGATCGTCAAGTGCATCAAGGACAGCAAGCTGAAGGTGCAGGCCAGCATCCAGGGCGATACCGTGCGAGTGTCGGGCGCCAAGCGCGATCTGCTGCAGGACACCATCGCGCTGGTACGCAAGTCCATCACCGACTTCCCCCTGCAGTATCAGAATTTCCGCGACTGACGATTCGGTCGCGAATATCCAAACAGGACATGAGGAGGCGAGCATGGCCAAGGTTCTGGTTCCCCTGGCGGACGGCTGCGAAGAGCTCGAAGCCGTCACCATCATCGACCTGCTGCGCCGTGCCGGCATCGAGGTAGTGAGCGCCGGACTCAAGCCTGGTATCGTCACGGCCCGTCGTGGCGTGCAACTCGTGCCCGACGTGACGCTGCAGGACAGCTACGACATGGTGGTGTTGCCTGGCGGCATGCCGGGGGCGTCGCATCTGAAAGAGGATGCGCGCATCCTGGAACTGCTGAAGACAATGGATGCAGCCGGCAAACACACGGCCGCCATTTGTGCCGCGCCGATGGTGCTGGCCGAAGCCGGCCTGCTCAAGGGCAAGCAGGCGACCAGTTACCCCGGCTTTCTCGACGGTTTGCCCGGTGTCACCGTCAGCGACGCTGCCGTGGTGCAGGATGGCAAGGTGCTGACTTCGCGCGGCCCTGGCACAGCGATGGATTTCGCACTGGCACTGATTGAAGTGTTGTCAGATGCCGAGACGCGTCAGCAGGTTGAAACCGCGCTGGTGAGATCGTAATCTGCCGCATAAGCTCATTTATCATTGAACAATTATTAAACTGTCCCCGGAGACCCCCATGCAGATTCGCGAAATCCTGACGCTCAAGAGTGATGACATCTACAGTATCGCACCAGCCGATTCGGTTGAAACTGCCGTGGCCAAGCTGGTGAGCCTGGGCGTCGGTTCGCTGGTGGTGCTCAAGAATGGCGAGATGGTGGGATTGTTGACCGAGCGCGATGTGGTGCAGGGCATGGTCAAGCAGGGCTGCGATCTGAAAGCGGCCGACGTCAGCACCATCATGGTGACCGACCCGGTGGTGGCCAACGCCGATGACTCGGTGGATTATGCCCGTGACGTGATGACCAAGTCGCATATCGGACACCTGCCGATTTTCGACGGCAACACGCTGCTCGGGATCATTTCCTTTCACGATGTGGCGCGCGCCTGTCTCAAGGAAGCCAACTTCGAGAACAGCCTGCTGAAACGCTACATCAAGCACTGGCCGGAATAAAAACAGTCTTCAGCGGATCGACTCGATGTCGAATCGCTTGTCCAGGATGTACGGGGTGATCAGCGCGTAGCCTTGCTGCTGCCAGTGTGCCAATTCAGTGATGGCATTGGGCACCACCTCGATGAAGTCCTGGAAATCCGCGACTGCGTAGCCGAAATCCTCGGCAGCCTGCCCACATACCTTGAACGATACGCCGAGGTCGGCGTAGTAGCGCATGCGGTCGACCGCTTCCTTGTATTTGGCCTCGTTATGCCTGGCCACGGTGACGACCTCGGTGCCGTGGATCACCACGACGATTTTCAGATCTTCGGAAGCATAGCCGTAGGGCTCTGCCTGCAGGGGATTCATCAGGGAGCGTACCCAGTACAGCGCATTGCTGATTTTTTGCGGGTCATCCAGATAAAACTCGAATACGACCTTGGCAGGCGCATAGGGGGTCGCTACCCATTTCCCCGCCGCCAGCCCGGGTCCTCCGGTCAATCCTAGCCATAACCCTGTTAACGCAAGCAGAAATGATTTCATGTCCACTCCTTGTTGCCGAACGAATCTGCTTTATAGGCGTTGGGAGGCGTTGTGCTGAAGGCGGCGCAGGGTTTGAAACAGTTGCAGCCGTGCCAGGCTGACGTCGCCGGCTGTCACGGCTTCGATCAACCGGCATCCGGGTTCGTGTTCATGCTGGCAGTCGCGGAAACGGCACTGTCCGAGATAGGGGCGGAATTCCACGAATGCGTGCGCCAGTGCATGGGCGTTCAGATGCTGCAAGGCGAATTCCTGCAGGCCGGGCGAATCGATCACCGCCGAATCGGCATCCAGCCGGTGCAGACGGGTATGCGTGGTGGTGTGACGCCCGCTGTCGAGCGCTTCGGAATATTCGGCGGTCACCACGTCGGCCCCTGGAAACAGCGCATTGATCAGCGTGGACTTGCCCATGCCGGACTGCCCGATCAGAAGTGTGGTGTGGCCGTGCAGGGCAGGGCGCAGGGGGGTTATATCGCTTAGTGCAGACAGCATGACCAGCGGATAGCCGATGCGTGTAAGCAGGTTCAGCCGCTCACGCGCGGCGGGTGTTTCCGGCAAGTCGGCCTTGTTGAGGATGAGCAGGCTGGCGATATTCTGGTCTTCGGCGGCAAGCAGGCAGCGCTGCACCAGTTCCATCGAAAAGCTCGGTCGCGCCGCTACCACTACGGCAAGCTGGGTGACGTTGGCCGCGATCGCCTTGGTCTTGAATGCGTCGGAGCGATAGAGCAGGCTGGTGCGCGGCAGCACCGTTTCGATCACCCCGCCATCGCCATCGTGGCGGAACTCGACGCGATCTCCGCATACCACGCGCAGGTGGCGGCCCTTGACCTGGCATGGCAGGTCGCCGTTTTCGGTCTCGACAATGAAACGTCGGCTGAATGCGGCGACGACCCGTCCGTGTTGAACGGTCATGCGTCAGATTTCAAACAGCATGTCGATCTTGGCCGCGCAGATGAAATCGTTTTCCGATAGCCCCCCGATCGCGTGGGTCCAGAATTCCACTTTCACGGTGTTGTAGCCGACGACGAGGTAGGGATGGTGGTCTTCGCGGTGCGATACCCACATCACGGCATTGGTAAAGGCCTGGGCTTGATAGTGATCCTTGAATTTGAATTCCTTGACGATCTTCACGCCGTCGCGCTGCCAGCCAGGCAGGCCTTTAAGCAGCGGGGCGATCTGGGCGTCGGACAACGGCGCAACGCCGCCCTCGCAAGGGGCGCATTTCTTGCGGACGAGTTCTTCAACGATAGTAGTCATGATGAGAGGCCTTATTTGAATTTGTAGTAATGCTGGTTGAGGTAGGCCGCGACGTGCGCCTCGTCTCCCGGGAACCAGCCTGCGCCCGTATTGGCATTGCAGCCAGAAATGCGGCCCGCCAGTTGTTGAGGGCTTGTGCTCTTGCGGTCGGCGCGTGTGTATATCTTGCTGCCGTCGCCGCCAAACATCTTGATGTGGCAGTTGAGGCAAGCCTTGTCGTGCAGGGTTTTTCCAACGCTGGGGTCCCCCTCGGCAAAAGGCGCGGCATGCGCGGTCGCAGCAAGGATTGCGGCTGCGAATAGAAACATCAGGCTTTTCATGGTCATGGCTCCTGGACAGGAAGTCTGGATTATGGGCGCAAGCAAAGCCTTCTGCCACCCCGCGGCGGGCATGGTCTATGAGAAAATGCAGATTCTCCAATTCAGGAAATCCTCATGGCGCTCAACCCCACTCATTTGCTCTGGCTCGACATGGAAATGACCGGCCTGTCGCCCGACACCGACCGCATCATCGAGTTGGCCATCGTCGTTACCGATGCCGATCTCAATACGGTGGCCGAAGGGCCGGTTCTGGTGGTACATCAGCCCGACGAGGTGATGAATGCAATGGACAGCTGGAACAAGGGTACGCATGGCAAATCCGGGTTGATCGACCGCGTCAAGGCTTCGCAGCTCGACGAGGCCGCGGCCGAGGCGCAGATGCTGGAATTCGTGAAGCAGCATGTGCCGGAAAGGACTTCGCCGATGTGCGGCAATACCATCTGTCAGGATCGGCGTTTCATGGCGCGCCACATGCCGCAGCTGGAGGCATTCTTTCATTATCGCAACCTCGACGTCAGCACGCTCAAGGAACTGGCCAAGCGCTGGCGCCCCGGGCTTGCCGAGGCGTTCAAGAAGTCGAACAAGCACGAGGCGCTGGCCGATATCTACGAGTCGATCGACGAGATGAAGTACTACCGCGAGCACTTCATTCGCAACGAATAAAAAAGCGGCCAGATGGCCGCTGCAGGAGGATACCGCCAATTGGAGTTTAGAAATTCCAGGTCAGCTGCACGCTGGCGCGGTCCCCCAAATTGTTGGCGATCGTCATGGCATTGCTTTGCGCCGTGGCATTACCGATGGCTGCGAGAGAGGGTATTTCCTGTTCACGCCATTCATAATTCAAGGTCACGCGGGTGGTCTTGTTGATGAAATATTGACCGCCCAGAGTCCATGTCTTGAACACGCGATTTGTGGCCGGGTCGTTATGGAAACGGTCGAATACGTCATAGCGGGCCTCGATTTCCCAATCGGGGTGAAGGCGCCAACCGGCTTCCAGGTACCAACCATCGGCTTTGCCCTGTGGGGCGACATTGAGGCTGTATGGAGGTTCCAGGTTGCCGCCAGGTTGTTGCACAGGCGGATTGGGGCCGCCCGCGATCATGCCGTCAGCGCGAATGTATTCGCCTGAAGCCCGGACAGGTCCTTTCGTGACGCGGAACCCGGCACCCTCCCGGATGCGGTCATGCTCCGTTGTGCCCCAGGATCGCTCGCCGGATTGACGCCAGATGAAAACATTGGCGTCTTCCCGCAACGGCCCCTTTCCTTTGAATATATAAGACAGCTGCAGGCGGCCAGTGAGGTCCTTGCTGCTGTTGTTGTCGCCGATATTCTCGATTTCGTTGCCGTTGGAAATCATCGCGGCGTAGCCCAATTCCCAATTGTTCTTGGTGAAGCTGTCGAATACCTGGATGCCCCAGTCACGGAAAGCATTGTTGCCGGACACGGCCCGGCCGCAATCCAGGAACCCGGCTGTGCTGCCCGGGATGCCCGCGCAAGGTTTTGCACCAGGATTGGCCACATCCCGGAAAAAGGTTTCCTGTACCAGTTGACTGGTTGCCAGACTGTAATAGACATAGGAAAAGGAAATGGGGTTGGCTACCAGGGCCTCTTCACCGGTAGGCAACTTGAACAGGCCGGCCCGGATTTTTGCGCCGGGGATGAAGCTGAAGGTCATCGATGCATCGGTGACCATGACCGGATGTTGTACCGTGGTGAGGTTGTGGCCCACGTCGGTCAGCAGAAAATAACTGATCTTGTCGGTGAGCCGGCCGCGTAGTCCGAACTGCGCGCGCAGGAGCTGGAACTGCTCGGTCTCTTCGAAGGTCGGCTGGACCAGATTCTGGATCTGGTATTTGCCGTTTGTGGTGGCCGCGTCTGGCCCCAGAAAGCCCGAAATCGGCTCGGCATCGTAGTACGTATAAACCGGCTGGATAAATCCGAAGGGTTTGATCTTTGCCTGGTTGGCCGGTTCGGTTGCGATCACGTCCACCCAGTTTGCGGCTTGAGCGGACAGGGGCAGACATGCGGCCAGCATGGCAGCGATGCGTTTTATTTTCACGGTACTCCTCCCAGAGTGTGTGTGGGATCCGGCGCGGAGGCCGGAATGAATTGCGGCTTTCGCCGCAATTCGGTTTGCTCAAAGCGTGTGGTTCAGGGCTTCCGATTCCCCAACGCGTACTGGCGCGAGTGGGTCGGAGTACCCACAAGGGGCATCGTCCTTTAGGGCTTCAGGTAGACGTAGCCCTCCCTGAATTGCAGCCTGGCTACTTCAGCCACGCCGGAGGGGACGATCGTGGCGCCAGGCAGCACGGTCTTGGGATCAATCTTGCGGCTTGTGAGTGTGTTGTTGCAGACGCGGAAGTCAACTTTCTGGGCCATCAATTCATCGACTTTGATGTTGTAGGGGTTACCGTCCTTGTCGGTGGCGCCGTCAAGCAGGAAATCGATTCCCTTTCCATGTGTCACGGCGACAATTTGGTCTTTCGGCGACGCAGCTAGCTGGTTGCGGATGTTGTTCATCGCCGCCATGGCGTTGGTGCTGTCGTTTATGTGATACACGGTTTTAATCGGGGGCGGTTCCTGGCGGGTGCTTGCGCATCCGGTCAAGCCCAGAACAGCCACCATTGAAGCGGCAGCAAGAATTTTTGACATGGTTAACATAATTATTCCTCCAGGGTGGTTTGGATCAGCGGTCTCCAGCTATCACTAGAGACGATCCGCTTGGCACGCTTATTCCATTTCCTGAACATTATTTTTATGGAATAAATGAACCACTCCCCGCGTCTTCCACATATGCTCATGATCAGCCGCTTCCTGTTTGGCCCGTTTCGTCCCGGCATCGAGGCTCAGCGCCCGCTGCTCTACCGCATTGCCTATGCCTGGTGCCACGACGCGGCGCTGGCCGACGACCTGGTGCAGGAAACCCTGTCCAAGGCCTTGGTGCGGCGTGCCCAGCTACGCGACGAGGCAGCGCTGAAGGCCTGGATGGTGTCGATCATGAATCACTGCTGGCTTGATTACCTGCGCAGCCGGCGCGACTTCGACGATATCGACGACCTGCACGATGAACTTGAATCTGGCGCCGATTCGCCTGAGGCGTGCTGCAATCGCGAGCAGGTGATTGCCTGCGTGCGGGCAGCGGTAGAACGCCTGCCGTTGGGGCAGCGCCAGGTGCTGACGCTGGTCGACCTGGAAGACTTTGGTTATACCGAGGTGGCTGGGATTCTGGATATTCCGGTGGGCACGGTGATGAGTCGCCTGTCGCGTGCACGTGCAAGCCTGAAAAACCTGCTGGAACCTGCGATGCTGCAGCCAGCGGCTCGGCCACTGCTGAGGAGAGTGAAATGAGTCATATTATTTCGGATGAGATGCTGCATGCCTTTGTCGATGGTGAACTCGACCTGGATGACAGCGAAAAGCTGATTGCCCGGATGCGTGAGGATGCGGACCTCACTCAGCGCGTCTGCGCGTTGCGCAGCTTGCAGAACATGGTGCGGCTGGCCTATGCCGAGCCGCCGGTTTCCACCGGCAGAACCTCTCTCGCCGCACCGCGGCGGCAATTGATGCAGCGTTGCGCTTTTGGTTGTCTGATCCTGCTAACGGGCCTCAGTGGCGGCTGGGCCTTGCACAGTCTGGAGTTGCAGGCTGTGGCAGGTGAACCAGCCACAGCCGTCAGGGGTTATCAGACGGTCAGCCTGACACGTGCGGCCGATCCTGACCGGATCATGCTGCATCTCGACAGTGCCGCGCCCGAGCGGATGCTGGCGGTGCTGGATCAGGCCGAGCGCCTGCTGGACGAGGCAGAACGACAGGGGCGGGCGATGCAGGTCGAGGTGATCGCCAACAGCCGTGGAATCGACCTGATGCGCGAAGGGCATAGTCCATATGCGGCGCGCATGGCGCGGATGACCCAGCGTCACGCCAACCTCCATTGGGTGGCGTGCGGTCAGAGCATTGCCCGCTTCACGAGCGAGGGACAAAAGGTCGAATTGTTGCCCACCACCCGGACTGCACCGACCGCCGTCGGCGAAATCGTCACCCGACTCCAGCAAGGCTGGACTTATGTCCGGGTTTGATCGCGGGACACGATTTTTCACCCTTCTGCTGATCCTGCTGCTGCCTGCCGCGGCAAGCGCAGCCAGCCCGGTTAATCAGCTCGTCAACCATCCCTCGCCTTACCTGGCGCTGCACGGCAGCGACCCGGTGGCCTGGCAGGAATGGAATGCCGACACCGTCGCCCGGGCCAAACGCGAGAACAAGCTGTTGTTCGTTTCGGTGGGCTACTTCGCCTGCCATTGGTGCCACGTCATGCAGCGGGAAAGTTATAAGAATCCGGAAATTGCCGGACTGCTCAACCGTGATTACATTCCGGTCAAGGTCGATCGCGAAATCAACAGCGGGCTGGACGCTGCCTTGCAGCGTTTTTCGGCGCAACTGAGTGGTGTATCGGGGTGGCCGCTGAATGCCTTTGTGACGCCCGAAGGCTATCCGGTATTCGTCGTCCTGTATGCGCCGCCGGACGACTTTCGCAAGCAGCTCGATCACCTTGCCCGGCGCTGGGTTGCAGATC
This sequence comes from Thiobacillus denitrificans, assembly GCA_002424845.1. Lineage (GTDB taxonomy): Bacteria > Pseudomonadota > Gammaproteobacteria > Burkholderiales > Thiobacillaceae > Thiobacillus > Thiobacillus denitrificans_F. The sequence goes on from DILD01000016.1 coordinate 19,872, forward strand.
GTGCCGGGATCCGGGACATGGCCCGGCAGGCAGCGCCTCCGCCCGCCGGGCGGCCAGCCAGCGAACCCTTGTCAGCCGAGCGGAGTGCGCGCGCCTGGCAGCGGTTTGTCGACGGCATGTGGCAGGAAGCCGACCCCCTGCATGGCGGCTTCGGCCAGGTCAGCAAATTCCCGATGGCGCCGCAACTGCATGCCCTGCTGGAGCGCCTGGCACAACAGCCGGATGCCAGGCTGGGAGAGTTCCTGCGCCTGACCTTCGACCAGATGGCGGCGCGCGGGTTGCGCGACCATGTGGGCGGTGGCTTTTTCCGCTACACCACCGACCCCGGATGGGAGTCGCCGCATTTCGAGAAAATGCTCTACGACAATGCACATCTGGCTGTGCTGTATCTGCATGCCGCGACCGTGCTGCGCCAGCCGCGCTATCGCGAGATTGCCCGCAGCACACTTGACTTCATGCGCGACGAACTGCCGGACCCAGGCGGCGGCTTCTACGCCAGCACATCGGCAGTGGATGACGCCGGACGCGAGGGCGCAAGCTATTTGTGGGAGCCCGACGAACTGAAGCGGCGCCTGTCACCCGCGGCCTATGCCGCGGCGCGGCGGGTGTGGCAGCTTGATGCGGCGCGCTCCTTCGACAGCGGCTATTTGCCCATGGAATACCGCACGCCGACGGCGGACGAGCGCAGTCTGCTGGCAGACGCCTTGCGCACCCTGCGTCCATTGCGACTGGCCCGCAGCCTCCCCAAGGACATCAAGGTCAACGCCGGCCTCAACGGCCTGGCGCTTTCGGCGTTCAGCCAGGCCATCCGGCTTGACCCGGCCTACCGTCAGCGGGCCGATCGCCTGCAGCACTTTTTGCTGGCGCGCCTGGCTCGCGAAGGACGCCTGATCAAGGGCGTGGCGCGCGGACAGGTGCTGCCGCATGCCGAGCTTGAGGATTACGCCTACGTCGTGCAGGGCCTGCTCGACCATGCCGACGCCACGGGCAATGCGCAGTCGCGCGCCCGCGCCCGGCAGATTGCGCAAACCGCCTGGCAACTGTTCTGGAGCGACAAGGGCTGGAAACGCGAGGCGAGCCCGCTGCTGGCGACCATGCAGCCGGAGCCGGTGCTGGCAGACGGCGCGTTGTATTCGCCATCCGATGTGCTGATTCTGGCCAGTCTGCGCCTGCAGGATCGGGCGATTCAGCGAATGGCCCGCACGGCTGCCGGCTGGCGCCTGCCGGCAATGGAGCAGGATGCGTATGGCTATCCAACCCGCGTGCGCGTACTGACTCAGTCGCTGCCGGGTCAGGCTGGCGCCTTGCCATAGGACCCGTTTTTACGGCTGGGCCGGCTCCAGGGTGCGCTGCATGGGGCGTCGTCCCACCTGGACTTTCAGTACCATCGTCTGCTGCTTGCGGGCCACCGTAAGCTGGGCTCCCACGCCAGGCTTCAGGGCGGCAATCAGATTGAGCAAGGAGGCCGAATCAGACACCTGGTTGCCATTGATCGCCAGCAGGATATCGCCCGGACGGATGCCGCCGGCATCTGCCGGGCCACCTTTCAGCACGCCCGCGATCAATGCGCCTTCTGACCTTTTCAGATTGAATGACTCCGCCAGTTCGGGCGTCAGATCCTGCACCTCAACCCCGACCCAGCCGCGCGTCACGCTGCCGGACTGGATGATTTGCTCCATCACCTGACGCGCGATGCTGACTGGAATGGCAAAACCGATGCCTTGTGAGCCGCCGGTACGCGAATAGATGGCGCTGTTTACGCCTACCAGGTTGCCGGCGGAATCGACCAGCGCACCGCCCGAGTTGCCCGGGTTGATCGCGGCATCGGTCTGAATGAAGTTTTCGAAGGTATTGATGCCAAGTTGGGTGCGGCCAAGTGCACTGACAATGCCCGCGGTGACGGTTTGGCCGACGCCGAACGGGTTGCCGACTGCCAGTACCCAGTCGCCGATACGCAGGGTGTCGGCTTTGGCGAAGGTGATGGCAGGCAGGTTGCCGGCATCGATTTTGAGTACGGCCAGGTCGGTTTCCGGATCGGCTCCCACCACCTGAGCGGGCAGGGTCTGGCCATCAGCCAGTGCAATCTGGATTTCGTCGGCGGCCTCGACAACATGGTGGTTGGTGAGAATGTATCCATTCGGGCTGACGATGACGCCCGATCCCAGGTTGGATGCCTCGCGCGGACGTTCATCGAGCCGGTCACCGAAAAAGTAGCGAAAGATCGGATCCTGTAGCGCCGGGTGGGCCGGGCGTCGGACTTTTTGCTGGGTGAAAATGTTGACCACTGATGGGATCACCCTTTGTGCGGCCGGCGCAAAGGATTCGACGGGGCTGGTCGGGCTTGTCTGAGGGTGTTGCGCTTGCTGGATGGTGAGGCTTTGCGATGGCGATTGCCAACGGAGCAAATCCGGCTTGAACAAGACGATGACGAACAGCACGCCCAACGCCACTGTGGTGGATTGGGCGAAGAGTAGCCAGACTTTTCGCATATTGATTAAATTCATGGACTTGGCGTTATTCGTGCGCCCGAGGATTATATCCCAGCGGAGGCGACTGTCTTCGCTGACACCATGATGGGCTTCCGGTTCGGGGGCCAAGTTGGGTAGAATGCGCCCTTTAATGAAAAATCTTCAGGTTAGGGAAACATGAGCCAGGAAGTCGATGGGCCTAAAGTGGATGTACGTAAACGGAAATTCCTGATTGCCGCGGCCAGCGCTGTTGGCGGCGTTGCGGTGGCAGGTGTGGCCATTCCCCTCGTGACAAGCATGCAGCCGAGCGCACGCGCGAAGGCTGCCGGTGCGCCGGTGGAAGTGGATATCAGCAAAGTCGAGCCGGGCATGCTGCTGACGGTCGAATGGCGTGGCAAGCCGGTGTGGATTGTCAATCGCACGCCGGAAATGCTTGAATTGATGGCCAAGCATGAAGACCAGCTGACCGATCCCAAGAGCGATATGCCGCAGCAGCCCGACTATTGCAAGAATGAATATCGTTCGATCAAGCCCGAATATCTGGTGGCTGTGGGTATCTGTACGCACTTGGGCTGTTCGCCTACCTACCGCAAGGAAGTGGGCGCAGCCGATCTCGGCGCCGACTGGGCGGGCGGCTTTTTCTGCCCCTGCCACGGCTCGCGTTTCGACCTTGCCGCCCGCGTGTACAAGGGCGTTCCCGCCCCGACCAATCTGGTGATACCGCCTCATCAATACCTCAGCGACGCCAAACTGCTGATCGGTGTAGACGCAAAAGGAGCTTAAATAAATGTCTGCCCTGCAAAAAATGATGGGTTGGATCGATGACCGACTCCCGCTCACCGCCACTTATAAGGCGCATTTGTCCGAGTACTACGCGCCCAAGAACTTCAATTTCTGGTATTTCTTCGGCTCGCTGGCCCTGTTGGTGCTGGTGATCCAGATTGTCACCGGCATTTTTCTCACCATGAACTACAAGCCGGACGCGGAGCTCGCCTTCATCTCCGTCGAGTACATCATGCGTGACGTCGAATGGGGCTGGCTGATTCGCTACATGCACTCCACCGGCGCCTCGATGTTCTTTGTCGTGGTCTACCTGCACATGTTCCGTGGCCTGATGTACGGTTCCTATCGCAAGCCGCGCGAACTGATCTGGATCTTCGGCGTGCTGATCTATCTCATGCTGATGGCTGAAGCCTTCCTCGGCTACCTGCTGCCGTGGGGCCAGATGTCGTTCTGGGGCGCCCAGGTGATCGTCAACCTGTTCGCAGCCGTGCCCTTCATCGGTGAAGACCTGTCGATCTGGATTCGCGGCGACTACGTGATTTCCGACGCCACGCTGAACCGCTTCTTCGCCTTCCATGTCATCGCGCTGCCGCTGGTGCTGATCGCGCTGGTCGCGGTGCATCTGGTGGCGCTGCATGAAGTCGGCTCCAACAACCCCGACGGCGTCGAGATCAAGAAGCACAAGGATCCGGTCACGCACATTCCACTCGACGGCATTCCCTTCCACCCGTACTACACGGTGAAGGACATCGTTGGCGTCATCGTGTTCCTGATGGTGTTCTCGGCGATCCTGTTCTTCGCGCCGGAAATGGGCGGTTACTTCCTGGAAGCAGCCAACTTCGTTCCGGCCGATCCGCTGAAGACGCCTGAGCACATCGCGCCGCTGTGGTACTTCACCCCGTTCTACGCCATCCTGCGTGCGGTGCCGCCGTTGTTCGGCTCGCAGTTCCCCGGCGTGGTAGCGATGGGCCTGTCGATCGTGTTCCTGTTCTTCCTGCCCTGGCTGGATCGCAGCAAGGTCAAGTCGATCCGCTACCGCGGCCCGATCTACAAAATCGCGCTGGCCCTGTTCATCGTGTCCTTCATCGGTCTCGGTTACCTCGGCCTGCTGCCGTCCACCCCGGTGGCGACGATTTTTGCCCAGGTCTTCTCAGTGATCTACTTCCTGTTTTTCCTGCTGATGCCCTGGTATACCTCGATTGACAAAACCAAACCGGAACCGGAAAGGGTGACTGGCTAAATGAAACGCTTGAAGAATTTTCTTTTCCTGCTGGCGGCAGTTCCCGTCATGGCTTTTGCAGCTGGTGCAACTGTTCATCTGGACAAGGCGCCGGTCAATCCGGGCGACCAGGATTCCTTGCAACGCGGCGCGCGCATGTTCGTGAACTATTGCCTGAACTGCCACAGTGCCAGTGCCATGCGTTACTCGCGCCTGGAGGATCTGGGGCTGACCGAAGATCAGATCAAGGCCAATCTGATGTTTGCCGCCGAGAAGCCGGGCGAAACCATGAAAGTCGGCATGACCAAGTCCGATGCCAAATCATGGTTTGGCGCCACCCCGCCCGACCTGAGTGTGATTGCACGTTCGCGCGGTGCTGACTGGTTGTACACCTACCTGCGTGGCTTCTATCGTGACGACACCCGTGCGACAGGCTGGAACAACACTGTTTTCGACAAGGTGGGCATGCCGCATGTGCTGTGGAACCTGCAGGGCGAAATGGTGCCGCACTACAAGGAAGAGGGCGGGCATCAAGTGATCGAGCGTCTTGAGCTGGCCAAGCCCGGCAGCGTGACGCTGGCCGAATACGACGCCATGGTGGGCGATCTGGTCAACTATCTGGTGTGGATGGGCGAACCCGCACAGGTCCAGCGCAAGCAACTTGGCGTCATCGTGCTGATTTTCCTGGGACTGTTCTTCGTGGTGGCCTACTACCTGAAGAAAGAGTTCTGGAAAGATATTCACTGAACCATTCAGGCTCGTTCGCCAACAGCCGGGCAGTGTCCGGCTGTTGGCGTTTTAAGTATTCGACATACGCAACACGATAGGGAGCCCCAAACATGATGACCTTGTATTCCGGGAGTACGTGCCCGTACAGCCACCGCTGCCGCATTGTCCTGTTCGAAAAGGACATGGATTTTGAAGTGATCGATGTGGATATGCACAACAAGCCGGAAGAGGTTGCCAGCATCAGCCCCAGCGGCAAGATGCCGGTGCTGATCGAGCGCGATCTGATCCTGACCGAGTCCAACATCATCAACGAGTACATCGATGAGCGCTTCCCGCACCCGCAACTGATGCCGCCGGACCCCGTCATGCGCGCTCGTGCACGGCTGGTGCTGTTCAATTTCGAGCACGACCTGTTCACCCACGTGAACACGCTGGAGCACAGCCTCGGCAAGGGGTCGGACAAGGCACGCCAGGAAATCCGTGACAGCCTGTCGCAACTGACGCCCATCCTCACCAAGCAGAAGTATCTGATGAACGATGAGTTTTCCATGCTGGATGTAGCGATCGCACCGCTGCTGTGGCGCCTCGAGCATTACGGCATTGAACTGCCCAAAGTGGCCGCGCCGGTGCTCAAGTATCGTGAGCGCCTGTTCAGCCGTCCGGCTTTTATCAAGGCGCTGACGCCTACTGAAAAAGCATTACGGAAATAAGGATCGTGATTTGTCCGAGATTTCGACCAAGCCCTATCTGATTCGCGCACTGTATGAGTGGTGTGCGGATTCGGGTTACACCCCACAGCTGATGGTCGCCGTGGATGGTCGTACCCGCGTGCCGCCGGGCTTCGTCAAGGACGGTCAGATTGTGTTGAACATCAGTGCCGGTGCGACGCGAAATCTCACCTTGGACAATGAGTGGATTCAGTTTTCCGCTCGCTTTGGCGGTGTCTCGCACGAGATATCCGTTCCGGTCGATCGCGTTGCTGCCATTTTCGCGCGCGAAAATGGGCAAGGTCTGCATTTTGAGCCCGTCGATGGGTCCGAGCCATCACCTGAGCCGGGGCCGACCGATGATGTGCCACCCCCGCCAAAAGGCAGGCCTGCGCTAAAGGTCGTCAAATAATCGGTTTAAACCCTGGGGCGACATCGTTATAATTGCCGCCCTTTGCCGCTTTAGCTCAGGGGTAGAGCAACCGCCTTGTAAGCGGTAGGTCGTCAGTTCGAATCCGACAAGCGGCACCACCCCACTCCAAAAGCCCGCGTCCAGAATGGAGCGCGGGCTTTCTTATGCGCATGATTTGAGTCGAGGTGCCTGGAGTTCTTTATTCGATTCCCAGGCGCTCCAGACGATAGCGCAGGCTGCGAAAGGTGACGCCAAGCAGTCGTGCTGCCGCGGTCTTGTTATGGCGTGTCTGCTCAAGCGCTTCGAGTATGGCTGCCCGTTCCATTTGATCGAGATAATCCTGCAAGGGCAAATTTTTGTTCTGAGCATTGCCGGCAGAGGATATGACCGGCGCAAGATTGAGGTCGGCGACGGTAATGCAACGGTCCTCGCATAGCGCGAGCGCGCGCTCCAGGGTGTTTTCCAGTTCGCGTACATTGCCGGGGAAGGCGTAGCCGCCCAGCGCTTTCTCGGCATCGCGACTCAGCTTGACGTCGGTGCCGCCGAGTTTGTTGAGCAGGAAGCGCGCCATCTCGGGGATGTCTTCAACACGATCACGCAGGCTGGGCATGACCAGGTCGATGACGTTGAGACGGTAATACAGGTCCTGGCGAAAACGGCCGGCTTCCACCAGGCCTGACAGATTCTGGTGGGTGGCGCTGATGATGCGAACATCGACCGGTTCTTCGACGGTGGCACCGATCTTGCGCACCTTTTTTTCCTGCAGCACGCGCAGAAGCTTGACCTGCATGGACAGGGGGAGATCGGCAACTTCGTCGAGAAACAAGGTGCCGCCATCGGCAGCCTGGAAAAAGCCGTCCCGCTCGGAATCGGCTCCGGTGAAGGCACCCTTGCGGTACCCGAAAAACTCGCTTTCCATCAGCGACTCGGGGATCGCACCGCAATTGACCGCCACGAACGACTTGTCGGCGCGATTGCCAAGCTGGTGGATGAGCCGTGCGGCAAGTTCCTTGCCGCTACCGGACTCACCGGCGATATGCACGGGCGCCTGGGTGCGCGCGAGCTTTGCGATGCGCGCACGGATTTCCTGCATGGTGGCGGACTGACCGATCAGGTCACGGGTGCGGTCGCCCGTCTGCGCCGTTTCCGGAATTTTCAGTGCCGATTTGACGAGTGTGCGCAGCTGGTCGAGCGCTACCGGTTTGGCCAGATAGTCAAACGCCCCGGCTTTCAGCGCGGACACGGCGTTGCCTGCATTGCCGTAGGCGGTGATGACTGCTACAGGAACAGGTGTGGTTAGTGCGCTGGCAGCGTTAATGACTTCAAGGCCGTCGCCGTCGGTCAGGCGCATATCGGTCAGGCAAAGATCGTAATGTGTCTGCGTCAGTTTGGCCTGAGCTTCGGCCACACTTGCTGCGCGATCGGTTTCCAGGCCCATCTTGACCAAGGTCAGTTCCATCAGATCGAGCAGATCGTGCTCGTCATCCACCAGCAGAATGCGTGGGAGGGTTGTCATGCTCATGCTCATCTGTGCAGGTCCAGGCGAAAGCACGCACCGCTTTCACTCGGCACGTATGCCAGCGTTGCATGGTTGGCTTCGGCCAGCTCACGCGCCAGAAAAAGCCCGAGCCCGGTGCCTTGCGCATCGGTGGTAAAAAAAGGCTCGAATAGCTTGTTTCGATGCTCCGCAGGGATACCGGCACCGTCATCCTGTATTTCGAATTGCATTCCATGCCCCCCTGGCATGCGTGCGCTGAACCGGATGCTGCCGGTTTGCTTGCGGCTGAAGCGCCAGGCATTGTGCAGCAGGTTCCACACGATCTGGCGCAGGTGGTCGGGGTCGAACTGGAAGGTCACGTTAGCTGGCATGTTGACTATGACGGCGTTTGCCGGAATTTCTTCAGTCTGGCGTAGTTCGTCGATCAATGCGGTGAGCGTGGCGGCATCAAAACTGACTGGATGGAGGCGATCCCGTCGATTGAGTGTCAGAACCTCTTCCACCAGCCGGTCGAGCCGTTGCGTGTTGTTCTCGATAATCGTCGTGAGCCTGGTTTGCGCGGTATCGAGCGCGTCTTCGCGCAATAGCTGTGCAGCTTGGCTGATGGCCGAGAGCGGGTTACGGATTTCGTGCGCAATGTTGGCGGTAAGCCGTCCCAGTGCCGCAAGTTTCAGGCGTTGGGCAGCCTGTTCGGCCTGGCTCTGGTCTTCCAGCACCAGCACCCGTGTATCGTCCGGTGTGGCCAGCGGGATGCAGCGAATCCGCAATTGCGCAACCGGCGTGCTCAGCGAGAGGGAGCTGCCCGCGTTCATGTTTTGCATCTGATGTGCAAGATCGCGTGACAAGGCTTCCAGCCGGGTAATCCCGGGCTTCAATGTCAGCGTGCTGCCCAGCAGCGTTAATGCGCGCGGACTGGCGTGACGGACAACTCCGTCGCCACGAACGGCCAGCAGGCCGTCTGGAGAGTTTTCAATGGCCAATGCGTTGATGCGATTCAGCAGTGCCAGCTCTTCGGCCTGTTGTTGAGCCAGGGTTTCCGAGCGCAGGGCGCGCTGCGTCAATGCGTGTCCAAGCCATCCGATGGCGAAATAACCGGCGCACAGCAGGCCGATCTGAAAAAAGCTGTCGAGTTGCTGATATCCGCCAAGGATGCTGAAGGTATGCTGAAGCAGCACGGCAATCGACGCCATCGCCGCATACAGCAGGGTCAGCCGTCCATTACCCACCAGGCCGCCCGAAGCGATCGAGATCACCAGCAGCATCCCCAGTCCGCCCACTAGTCGTTCACTGGTGGGCATGAGCAGCATCACGATGAGGATGTCGGCCAGGATTTGGGCCGTCAGCTGGACTTGAAAGCTGGGCCAGCGGGCTCGGATACTCAGCACGAACAGTGCTGCGATAATCAGGTAGGCAAAGGAAAAATTGAGGAAACGTTTGCCGGCGGACGGAAAAAACAGCTCCGAGTCAGCAAACATCAGCCCCCCGAATACCATGGCCATGGCCAGGGTCAGGCGATACAGGTTGAAGTAGTCGAGACTGCGCCAGTGTGAGGCGAAGTAGTTCGGGATGGCCGGGTGCGGCATGTCGAGTGCCGCCGGTTTCATTTCTTGCCGAGTTGTTTGTGTTCGGGGGTGCAGAAAAACTCACCGCCAGAGAAGATGGCTTCGCTGCGAGGCATGTTTACCCCGCAATGTGCACATTTCACCATGTTTTCAACAACTTGATCGCGGGGCTGGATCGGCGGTTTGTTGAGCGAACGCTGGTAGGCACGGATCAGTGCCCATACCGCGAAACCAATCACAATCAGCAACAGAATCTTGATCACGCTATCCTCCAAAAATCCCGCTCAGCATAGCACGGTGCGTTGCTGGCGGCGGGGAAGCCGTTTGCGTCAAGGTTTGCTGTTGGCCCGTTCGTCTCCATACGGCTGGCCTTTTCGCTTTTCATGTTGAGCGGCAGGCCGGGGCTTAATTTGCCTGGCAATTTCGATTTGGCGACTGATGAGGCAAAATGCGGGTGCATGCGCTGATTGTTGCCTTGATCGAATTCGAATTCAAACCTTTATCCGCCCGTACTCAGACGGGACCATCATGACCAAAAAAGCTCTCATTACCGGCGTCACCGGCCAGGACGGTGCCTATCTTGCAGAATTTCTATTGGGCAAAGGCTACGAAGTTCACGGCATCAAGCGCCGTACTTCGTTGTTCAACACCGATCGCATCGACCATCTTTATCAGGATCCTCATGAGGCCAACCGCAAGTTCATTCTGCATCATGGGGATTTGACGGACAGTTCCAGCCTGATTCGCATCATCCAGCAGGTTCAGCCCGACGAAATCTACAATCTTGCGGCGCAAAGCCATGTGGCTGTGAGTTTCGAGGAACCGGAATACACCGCCAATTCCGACGCCCTTGGCGCGCTGCGCATCCTCGAAGCCATTCGCATCCTCGGCCTGGAAAAACGGACCCGTTTCTATCAGGCATCCACCAGCGAACTGTTTGGCCTGGTGCAGGAGGTCCCGCAAAAGGAAACCACGCCGTTTTATCCGCGCAGCCCGTATGCGGTGGCCAAGCTTTATGCGTACTGGATTACCGTGAACTATCGCGAAGCGTATGGCATGTATGCCTGCAATGGCATTTTGTTCAATCATGAATCCCCCGTCAGGGGCGAGACCTTCGTGACCCGCAAGATCACCCGTGCGCTGGCGCGCATCAAGCTTGGTCTGCAGGATTGCCTGTTCCTCGGCAATATGGACGCCAAGCGCGACTGGGGCCATGCCAAGGACTATGTCGAAATGCAGTGGCTGATGTTGCAGCAGGAACAGCCTGAAGACTTTGTTATCGCCACTGGTGTGCAGTTCTCGGTCCGTGATTTTGTCAATGCGGCTGCCAGGGAACTGGGCCTGGAGATTCGCTGGGAAGGGCAGGGCGTCGAGGAAAAAGCTTACGATGTACACGGCAAATGCGTCGTTGCCGTCGATCCGCGCTACTTCCGTCCGACCGAAGTCGAAACTTTGCTGGGCGACCCCAGCAAGGCCAAGAACAAGCTGGGCTGGACACCCAAAATCAGTTTCGACGAACTGGTGGCCGAGATGGTGCGTGAGGACCTGAAGGCCGCCGAGCGCGACGAGCTGGTGAAGAAGCATGGTTACAAGACCATGGATTATCACGAGTAAGCCCATGGACAAGCATGCCAAGATTTATGTGGCGGGTCATCGGGGGCTTGTGGGCTCGGCCCTCATGCGCAATCTGCGCGCAAGGGGGTATGACAATTTCGTAACGCGAACTCACGCTGAACTCGACCTCACCGATCAGGCCGGTGTCGAGGCCTTCTTCGCCGTCGAGAAACCCGATTACGTGTTTCTTGCGGCAGCCCGAGTCGGCGGCATTCACGCCAACAATACCTATCCCGCCGAATTCATTTTTGACAATCTCGCTGTCCAGACCAATGTCATCCACGCGGCGTACAAGAATCAGGTCAAGCGTCTGCTGTTTCTCGGTTCCAGTTGCATCTACCCGAAACATGCGCCGCAGCCGATGAAGGAAGAGTATTTGCTCTCCGGCCCCCTGGAGCCGACCAACCGCCCGTATGCCCTGGCCAAGATCGCCGGCATCGAGATGTGCTGGAGCTACAACCGTCAGTACGGCACGCAATATCTGGCCGTGATGCCCACCAACCTGTATGGCCCGGGTGACAACTACCATCCGGAAAACTCCCACGTCATTCCCGCCATGATCCGGCGCTTTCACGAAGCCAAGCTGGCGAACCTGCCCAGTGTGGCGGTGTGGGGCACAGGCACACCCAAACGCGAATTCATGTACAGCGAGGATATGGCCGATGCCTGCGTTTACCTGATGAGTTTGCCGGACGAGCAGTTTTTGCCGTTGCTGGGGCAGGGCCGCAACGACGGCCTGGCGCCGTTGGTTAATATTGGCGTGGGTGAGGATCTCACTATCCGTGAACTGGCCGAAACCGTAAAAAGGGTTGTGGGCTACCAGGGTGAAATCCAGTTCGACACCAGCAAGCCTGACGGCACGCCGCGCAAACTCATGGACGTGGGCCGTCTGGGCAGCATGGGGTGGCAGGCCCACACCAGCATGGAAAAAGGGCTGGCGGCGGCGTACGCGGACTTTATCGCCAGAAACGGGTAAACCGTCGTTCTGGGTTGAAGGAAGCGCGCGGCTTTGTACACAATTCGGATATCCACGTGAAGATACTGCTGACTGGCGGGGCGGGTTATATCGGTTCGCACACTGCGGTCGAGGCGCTGCGGGCAGGGCATGACGTGGTGGTGCTCGATAACCTGTCGAACAGCAGCGTTCATTCACTGGAGCGGGTGTCGCAGATTGCGGGCCGGCCACTGGCGTTTGTGCAGGGGGATATTCGTGACCGCGCTGCGCTGCGCCAGCTGTTTGCCAGCCATGCCATTGATGCGGTGGTGCATTTCGCCGGACTCAAGGCTGTGGGCGAATCGGTAGAAAAGCCGCTGCTGTATTACGACAACAACATCGTTGGCAGCATTGTGCTGTTTGAGGAAATGGCCGCCGCCGGGGTGAGGTCGGTGGTGTTTTCCTCGTCCGCCACGGTATATGGCGACCCCGTGCGGGTGCCGATCACCGAGGACTTTCCGCTGTCCGCGACCAATCCCTATGGCCGTTCCAAACTGTTCATCGAGGAGATGCTGCGTGACATCGCCCGCTCGGACGGCGCCTGGAACATTGCGCTGCTGCGCTATTTCAACCCGGTTGGGGCGCATGAATCAGGGCTGATCGGTGAAGATCCGCACGGCATTCCCAATAATCTGATGCCGTATGTGGCGCAGGTGGCGGTAGGACGTCGTCCGCATCTCAACGTGTTCGGCGGAGACTACCCGACGCCTGATGGAACGGGGGTGCGCGACTACATTCATGTTGTCGATCTGGCACGCGGCCATCTGGCGGCTTTGGACAAACTGCGGCAACCGGGCGGGGTGCAGACCTGGAACCTGGGCACCGGCCGTGGGGTGAGCGTGCTCGAGATGGTGCAGGCATTCGAGGCGGCCAGCGGGATGAAGGTGCCGTACCGGATTGTGGCGCGTCGCGCAGGCGATGTGGCGCAATGCTGGGCCGATCCGTCCCGCGCTGCGCAGGAGTTGGGCTGGCGCGCAGAATACGATCTGTCGCGCATGTGTGCGGATGTCTGGCGCTGGCAGCAGGGCAATCCCCAAGGCTATACCTAGCGCGAAAAGACGTCAGCTGGCAGGTTCCCAGTGCTGCAGTTTCAGCTGCAGGCTTTGCTGACCATTGAATTCGTTCGGCATCAGGGCATAGACGGCACGTATGCGTGCAGGCAGCAGGTCAGCGTTGAAAAAATGCATGGCCTCGAATGTTGTGCCCATGCGTGCCAGTTTCAATTTCAGATGTTTCTCGCCGACAACGCGCTGCGCCATGACATCGAAGGTGGCGGTGAATAGCGGGGCGGGAAAACCCTGTCCCCAGACCTTATGCTCAAGTTGCTCAGCAAGGGAATAACTATGGTCGGCCGGGTCGAGTTCGCCATCGGTTTCGATCACCCCTTCCAAGGCTGCGGGGTCGATCAGTTCGCGCACTATGGATTCGAATGCCTGGCTGAACGCTTCATGGCGACCGGCAGGAAGGCTGAGTCCGGCCGCCATGGCGTGGCCACCGAATTTCAGAATGAGTCCCGGATGACGCTTGTCGACCAGATCGAGTGCATCACGCAGATGCAGGCCGGGGATGGATCGGCCGGAACCCTTGAGTTCCCCGTTCTCACAGCTGGCCAGTACGATAGTGGGGCGATGGAATTTGTCTTTGAGCCGTGAGGCGAGAATGCCGATGACGCCGATGTGCCATCCGGGCTGCCAGGCGGTGAGGCTGTGGTTGTCACTGGGGTCGAAGGTGGCGAGGATGGCGAGTGCCTCTTCCAGCATGTCGGATTCGACATCGCGGCGGGCGCGGTTGAGCGCATCAAGTTGCCGGGCCAGTTGCTGTGCGGTCGCGGGGTCGTCGGCCAGCAGGCATTCGATGCCGAGTGCCATGTCATCGATGCGACCGGCGGCATTGAGGCGCGGACCCAGCATGAAGCCGAGGTCAAACACGGTGGCACGCGCGGGTTCACGCCCGGCGGCACGGAACAAGGCATTGATGCCGGCATTCGCTTTTCCGTTGCGCATGCGGGCCAAGCCATTTTCAATCAGGGTGCGATTGTTGGCGTCGAGCCTGACCACGTCGGTGACGGTGCCGAGGGCGACCAGATCGAGCAGATCGCGCAGGTCGGGTTCGGGCTCGCTGACATACGCTCCGCGCTGCCGCAGTTCGGCACGTAGCGCCAGCAGCACATAAAACATCACCCCCACGCCGGCCAGGTGCTTTGAAGCGAAATTGCAACCAGGCTGGTTGGGGTTGACGATACAGGCGGCGTCCGGCAGGACGTCGCCAGGCAGGTGGTGGTCGGTGACCAGCACAGGGATGCCGAGTGCATTTGCTGTCGCTACCCCTTCAACCGCAGCAATGCCATTGTCGACGGTAACCAGCAGGTCGGGTTGTCGCGTGGCGGCGAGCCTGACAATGTCGGGGGTGAGGCCGTAGCCGTGCTCGAGCCGGTTGGGCACCAGATAGTCCACACGTGCACCGAGCATGCGCAGGCCACGCACGCCGACCGCACAGGCGGTGGCACCATCGGCGTCATAGTCGGCGATGATGAGCAGACGTTTGTCTGCTGCAATGGCGTCGGCCAGCAATGCAGCGGCACGCTCGATATGCAGCAGGCCTGAGGGGGGCAGCAGTTGTGGCAGGCGGTGCGCAATCTGAGCAGGATGCATTACGCCGCGTGCGGCATACAACTTTGCCCAGACGGCGCTGATGCCGGCCTGTTCGAGTGCGTTGCGGGCGTCTGCAGGGCATGGGCGTGTGGTGATGACGGGCATGACGCAATTGTATGGGTAGAAATGCCTGGCGCTTGAATCCGGGATTCAGAATCGGGTGAATTACCGATTTTGTCTACCGGGCACGCGGAGTACCATCACGATATGAGTCACTTGCTTCCGCTTTCCCGTGTCGCCAAGCTGGTTGCCCAGCCGCGCCATACGCTGCAGGAAATGATCCGCAACGGCACCCTGGCGACGTTCGACGGTATGGTCGAGCTCGACGAGTTGCTGCGCGCGTTTCCCGAGGTGAAGTGGGACGACGACGCAGAATTCCGCAGGGTTACGGAAATCAAGGACAAGGCGTTTGCCAAGCGGGTGCTGGAACGCGCATTGCCGGACAAGGATGTGCTGGTAGCCCGGTTGAACGAGTTGGGCGATGATTACGCGGCCGCCAAATCCTTGTTGCTGCACTACGGCAATGTGATGGCCTGGCTGGACGAGAAGATCGATGAACTCGCGGAAAATGCGAGTGATGAAACCTACCATGCGCTGCATAGCGTGCGCGCATTTCTGTTGCGTAATCTGGCTGAAATGCCGCAGGGCGCTGCGTTGGCGCAGGCGGTGATTGCGCAGGAAAGGATGCTTAAGCTCATGTCGGCCCACGTCACCATCCAGCCCAGTGGCCATGAATTCTTCGTGGATGGCAACGATACGTTACTGGAGGCCGCGCTACGCAACGGGGTGTCGCTCAACTATGGCTGTAGCAATGGCAACTGCGGCGACTGCAAGGCGCGCCTGCTGTCGGGCGAGGTGAAAAAGGTCCATGCGCACGACTATGTGCTGAAGCAGGCGGAAAAGGACGCCGGGGTCATCCTGCTGTGCTCGTATGCGCCGGTGAACGATGTGGTGATCGAAGCCAATGTGGCAGGCGCGCGCGATATCCCGGTGCAGCATCTTACCGCCAGGGTGAAATCGGTCGAGGTATTCAATCCGCAGATTGCCTCACTTCACATTCAGACACCGCGTAGCCAGCGCCTGCGTTTTCTTGGCGGCCAAAGTATCCAGCTTGCAGTGGGAGGTGCGCACGGGCGATATGCGATTGCCAGTTGCCCGTGTGAGGATCGCCATATCGAGGTGCAGATTCCGCATCGCGCCGGCGACGCGTTTGCCGAAGCCGTATTCACCATGCTGAAGGCCAATGATGCGGTGGAGGTGGAAGGGCCATATGGCGAGTTCGTGCTGGATGAGGATTCGCCCCGGCCGGTGATATTTCTTGCGTTCGGTGTGGGCTTTGCGCCGATCAAGAGCTTGATCCAGCATGCCATGTCACTGGAGCTGGTCGAATCGATGGATCTGCATTGGCTGGATCATGAAACCGGACATTATCAGGACAATCTGTGTCGTGCCTGGGCCGATGCGCTGGACAATTTCAGTTACGTGCCACACGCGCAAAGCGATGACCTCGACCGTGTCCTGACATCCATCGTCACCGATTATCCTGACCTGCACCGTTTTGATGTTTATGCGGCGGGAACGGCAGTACAACTTAGCCTGGCACGTGAGCATTTTATGCGGCATGGCTTGCCCGAGATACGCTGGTTTGAGAGTTCGACGAGTACTTGAAGCGGCACCCCTGCGTTACCTGTGGGCGTTGCCGGTGACAGTGCTTGGCCTGCTCGTGGCTTTCATCGCGCGTAGTAGCGGGGGTGCATTGCGGCGGGTGGACGGGGTGCTGGAAGTCGCTGGCGGCTGGCCGGCCCAACTGTTGCGATGGGGATTTCCGTTCATCGGCGCAGTGGCGGCGATCACGCTGGGGCATGTGGTGCTGGGCGTGTCATGGGACGCGTTGACTGCAAGCCGGACGCACGAGCGTGCGCATGTCAGGCAGTTCGAACGCTGGGGCGTTTTGCTGCTTCTGTTGTATCCGCTTGCCGGCCTGCTCGCCTGGCTGAGGGGCGGTCATCCGTATCGTGACAATGTGTTCGAGTGCGAGGCGCGGGCGGCAGAAGGCATGGCATCGTGCAAACCGACACCTCCTCGTATCTGAGATTCATTCGCTCAAGCGGTGAATTCCCTCTCCGGGTTCGCCCGTGTCGGGATCGATCCAGTCGGAAATTCCGATTTCTTCCTCGGCCTCTTCCACACTCTCTCCCGGCTCGTAGTCGCTGTCGGCGTTGTATTCCATGTCTTGCACCGCTTCCAGCAGGCTGGCGAAGGGACCATATTCCTCACCGGTTTCCGCGTCGATCCAGTAACAGCCATCCGGCCGTTCGATAACACGGGTGTGATCGTAGTCCGGCGGTGTTTCAGGTATGGCAGGTTTCATTACACGTCCCCCTTGCAACCACTATAGATAGTCGGGATGGGCAGGGCAAGGGTGGTCAGGCTGTTAATCCAGAATGCCAAGCCCCGCTACCGCAGCCATGATCAGTGCCAGATGGGCCCAGCTCCACAATCGAAAATGCCGGACCAGCGCGGTGACTTCGCGGTTAGCGATGAGGAACGGTCGGCCATGTGCGGGCTTGCGTATGAGATGGATGCCGTCCTTGAGGCGGATATCGAGGTGCATGCGAGCCACCTCGTCAGACGCGGCCTTGCGCACACGCTCCCATTCATCAAGGCTGATTTCGTCATCGCGGTTGGTGTCGAAGCGAGCCAGCAACGCGACCTTGTCGGCTTTCCAGTCGGCCAACAATGTGGAGAGATCGGTTTTTCTGTCGAGTACGGCGTTGGCCCCCCCCAGGGCAATGTGTTCGCCGATGACGTAGATCGTCTCGTTCTCGATCAGCGTCCATTCGGTTTTGCGATAGCCCCCTGCGGTCGAAACCTGCTTGCGCGAAGTCAGGATTTCGGCGCCATCCGGATCGATCAGGGCGAGACCGCTGCCGTCATGCATGCCGAAGGTGTCGTGTGACACTCCGGACTCGACATGTTCCCAGCGGTCGCCGTTTTTACGTTCGATGCGGTAGCGGTACCACAGGCAAGGCAGGCCATTGATTGGGCTGCTTAGTCGTTCTCCCGGTTTCTGCTGGCCGCGTCCCGCCAGTTCTATATAGCCCTGTGGCGCCGAGGCAATGCGTGAGGTCGGGGTGTCCGCCACGATGCGGTAGCGCTTGAGGTTGGCATACCACGCCCAGAAACTCGTTAATGCAACCAGCGAAAAACTGATCAGCCAGCCGATGCGTGATTGCAGCTGGAAACCGAGCAGCAGAATGAACAGGTTGCCGCCGCCCAGCGCGAGATTGGCGTAATCGTGCCGCCATTCGGCCGCCCAGCGTGCGGGGAACATCAGCGATTGAACAGCTGTTTCAGGTCGACGTCTTTTTTCTCTTCGGCGGCAAACCGCAGCAACGGGAACTGGCGGAAGCCGAACAGCCGTGCGACTACGGTATCCGGGAACTGCTCGACGCGCACGTTGTTGATGTTGACCGAATCGTTGTAGAACTCGCGGCGGTCGGCGATGGCATTCTCCAGGCCGGTGATGCGTGCCTGCAGGTGCTGGAAGGTTTCATTGGTCTTCAGCTCGGGATAGGCTTCGGCCACCGCAAACAGCTTGCCCAGGCCGAGGCGCAGCGTGCCTTCTGCCTGCCCCAGTGCGGGTATGTTGTGTGATTCGCGAGCGCTGGCCACCTGACTGCGCGCCTGCATTATCTTTTCCAGCGTTTCCTGCTCGAACTGCATGTATTGCTTGCAGGTCTCGACCAGCTTGGGCAGTTCGTCATGGCGTTGCTTGAGCAATATGTCGATGTTCGCCCAAGCCTTGCCGACATTGTGTTTCAGTTCCACCAGATGGTTGAAGATGAACACGCCGAAGACGGCGGGCAGTGCGAGCACGATAAAGAAAATCACAAGGCCAGACATGAGGTGCTCCAGAAGATTGAATTGAAATTAGCGGGTGGGCGCAGCCTAACTTGAGTACGTGGCACTCATATGCGGGCGGCGAGTATGGCTTCGATGTCTTTGTCCTCAAGCCGAACCGGGTTGGTTTTCATGCTGCTTCCCCGGCTGTTGGCAACGATGCGCGGGATATCGGCAGGCGTCACGCCGTAATGGGCCAGCGTGGGCAGTTTGAGTTCGTTCGTCCAGGTTTCCAGCGTGTCGATCAGGGCTGCATGGGCGGTTGGCTGATCCAGATGATGCTGCCTGCTTAGCAGTCGCCCCACCCGGGCGTATTTTTCCAGGGCAGGTTGCTCCGGATCATGCGTGCGAAGCGTTTCGATATTGATGCGTGTCGCCATTGCAACCAGTGTTCCACACGCAACGCCATGAGGAATCGGAAAAAAAGCTCCCAGTGGCGCAGCCAATCCATGCACGGAACCCAGTCCGACCTGTGCCAGTGTGATGCCCGAAACCAGCGCGGCGTAGGCCATGCGTTCCCGGGCCATTGCGTCGCCGGTGTCGGCGTATAAAGCCAGCAGGCCATCTCGTGCCGCTTTCATGCCTCCCCATGCGAGCGAATCAGTCAGCGGTGCCGCGCGACTCGATACATACGATTCCAGCAGTTGAGTGAAAGCGTCCATGCCATTCGCCGCAACAATGGCGGGCGGACAGGTCGCCAAAAGATCCGGGTCGACCAGTGCAACTTTCGCGACCAGCTTTTCGTCGCGAAAGGACTTCTTGAATCCCTCCATCCCCTGCACGCTCAGCACGGCATTCTTGGTGGCCTCCGATCCCGTGCCCGCAGTGGTGGGGATGGCAATGAAGGGGGTTGTCGGTCCGGCATAGGTCAGTTCTGGCCCGACACCTTCGAGATGATCCATGACCGAGTTTCCGGGCTTCAGTAGCCCGGCAATGGCCTTAGCCGCATCCAGTGCGCTGCCGCCACCAATGCCAATGACGACGTCGATGGGTTCCGTACGCAAGGCGTGCACAGCCTCGTCCACCATCTGTGGCGAGGGCTCGCCGGGGATGGCAAGGTGTAACCAGGACATTCCCCGGGCGCCTAGTTCCCCGGTGAGGCTTGGCCAGACCGGTGACGTGACCAATGAGTTTGCACCGGTCACGAGCAAGACATGTGTCCCGTATTCGCGGGCAATGGCGGGCAGCTTGGCCAGTGTTCCCGGGCCAAACTCGATGCGTGGCAAGGGGGAAAGGGTGAATTCAGTGATGCGCACGGGCGATTCTCGAATCAATGTTTGCAGCCAATGGTAGCGAGTTTGGTCGAGCCCTGCCTGCTTAATAAACAGGCAGAATTATCGGCAGTGCCGGGCTGGTGTTGAAGATTGCCGGCCCGGCGTGAATTGGCCGGAGTCCCGCAGTCGCCTGAAATCATTGTGAATATTGGCTTTTGGGTAGAGCGACCGTTCAGTAAGCGGGTTAAGTGTTGACGCGATGCTGCGCGCTTTGCTATAGTTTCGCTTCTCGATTGACGCGGTTTCATTGCGACAGGCGCGGGGTGGAGCAGTCTGGCAGCTCGTCGGGCTCATAACCCGAAGGTCGTAGGTTCAAATCCTGCCCCCGCAACCATTTCGAAAAAAGTGTTGACGTTTTATGTGAACTACGTAGAATGCGCACCTCTCGAAACGGCAACGCAAGCAAGGCGAAGTCAGTAAGGGATTGATCTTTAACAATTTACAGCC
>DILD01000058.1:0-6543 GCA_002424845.1 Thiobacillus denitrificans
CACGCCGCGCATCGCCAACCGCCTGTTGCGCCGCGTGCGCGACTACGCCGAAGTGAAGGCCGGCGGCCACGCCAGCGGGGCCGTGGCGGATGCGGCGCTGGTGATGCTCGATGTTGATCGTGCCGGGCTCGACGTGATGGATCGCAAGCTCCTGTCGGCGGTGATCGAAAAATTCATGGGCGGGCCGGTCGGACTCGACAACCTCGCCGCCGCCATCGGCGAAGAGCGCGACACCATCGAGGACGTGCTCGAACCCTTCCTGATCCAGCAGGGCTACCTGCAGCGCACGCCGCGCGGCCGCATTGCCACGCCGCTGGCGTATCGCCACCTCGGGCTTGCTGCGCCTTCCGGCGAATCGGGCGGGGAATTGTTTTGAGCGCCAAGCTCGATTCGAGCGCGGGGTTCCACTGGCCGGTCCGCGTCTACTGGGAAGACACCGATGCGGGCGGCGTGGTGTATTACGCCAACTATCTCAAGTTCATGGAACGCGCCCGCAGCGAATGGCTGCGCGCGCTCGGCTTCGAGCAGGATGCCCTGCGCGACGAGGCCGGCGTGGTGTTCGTGGTGCGGCGCGTGGAAATCGACTACCTGTCGCCGGCGCGTTTCAACGACCAGCTCGATGTGGTCGTGCGCCTGCACGAAGCGGGCCGGGCCAGTTTCGTGGTACGCCAGGAACTCATACGGGACGCCCTGTGTCTCGCGACGGCAGAGGTTACGCTGGCATGCGTCCACGCGACTCATTTCAAACCCGTTAAAATACCCTCGCCCATTCTCCAAGCCCTGGCCCACGCAACGTGAACCCCGAACTCAGCCAAGATCTCTCGCTGCTTCATCTCGTTATCAACGCTTCGCTGCCGGTGCAGATTGTCATGGCCCTTCTGCTGGGGGCGTCGCTGATGTCCTGGTGGTTCATCTTCATCAAGCTGTTCGCCCTGAAACGGGCCATGCGGGCAACCAACCGCTTCGAGCGCGAATTCTGGGCGGGCGGAGACATCAATGCCATGTACCAGCGAGTGACGAACGAACGGGAAGAGGCGGGCGAGATGGCCCATGTCTTCGAGGCGGGCCTGCGGGAATTCATGAAGCTGCGGAGACAGACCGGCCTGTCGGCCCATGCGATCATCGACGGCACGCGCCGCGCCATGCGCGCAACCTGCCAGCGCGAACTCGACGGTCTGGAATCGCACTTGTCGTTTCTCGCCACCGTCGGTTCGGTGTCGCCCTACGTCGGCCTGTTCGGCACCGTGTGGGGCATCATGATCGCTTTCATGGGGTTGGCCAGCGTGGCACAGGCCACCCTGGCGCAGGTTGCGCCCGGCATCGCCGAAGCGCTGATCGCCACCGCCATGGGCCTGTTCGCCGCCATTCCGGCAGTGGTCGGCTATAACCGCTTCACCCACGACATCGACCGCCTGTCCAGCCGCATGGAAAGCTTCATGGAGGAGTTTTCCAACATCCTGCAGCGTCAGGCCACCAAGACCGCCTGATATGGCGCGCGCCCGCAAACAGGTCGCCCAGATCAACGTCGTGCCGATGATCGACGTGATGCTGGTGCTGCTGGTCATCTTCATGGTGACGGCGCCCTTCATCAATCCCGGCCAGGTCGAGTTGCCGAGCGTCGGCAAGACGGCACAGACGCCATCGCAGCCGCTTGAAATCATCATAAAAGAATCGGGCGAATACCGGCTGCGCGACCGTGCGACGGGCGGGTTCGACCAGATCGTGACCCAGTCCGAACTGGCGCGGGAAGTCGCTGCGCTGCATCGTGCCAGGCCGGATCAGCCGGTGGTCATCGCCGCGGACAAGAATGTCCGCTACGAGAAAGTGATGCACGCCATGACAATATTGCAGCGGGCGCAGATCACCCGTATCGGCCTGCTCGCCCAGCCGGCGCCATGAGTTTTCCGGCAGACGCGCCCTTCGTCTCCCGCCCTGTTCCCACATTCGCAGCCGGCCTGCTTGCGCTGGGCGTGCATGCCTTGTTCGCATTGCTGCTGGTGTTTGGCGTGTCATGGCAGACGCAGCAACCCGCACCGGTCATGGTCGACCTGTGGGATGCGTTTCCCGCACCGCCGCAGCCGGCAGCAGAAATTCCGCCCGCCCCTCCCGAGCCCGTCAAGGTGCAGCCCGCACCCAGGCCGGCCGCGACCGAGCCGGCGCCAGTCAAGACACCCGATATCGCGCTGGAAAAGAAGCAAGCCGAGGCCGAGCTGAAAGCGAAGCAGATCGCCGAAGACAAAGCCCGGGCCGAGGCGCGCGAGAAGCAGCTGGCCGAGCAGAAAAAGCGCGAACAGCTGCGCCAGGCTGAAGAAGCGGACTTGATGCGACGCATGGCAGACGAGGAAGCAGCCAATGCCGCGAAACTGACCCGGCTCGCAGAAGCCCGTGCGGCAGCCAGCAGGCGGCAGGCTGCCGTGGCGAGTGTGGTCGGGGAATACCAGGACCTGATCAGCGCCAAGGTACGCGGCAATACCCGCATCCCGGCCAGTCTGGTCGGCAACCCCGAGGTGCGTTGCCGTGTCAGGCTTTTGCCCACCGGTGAAGTCCAGAGCGTGCAGGTGACCCGGTCGAGCGGCAACCCGGCATACGATGATGCGGTGGTGCGTGCCATCGAGAAATCATCGCCGCTGCCGCTGCCGGCCGAGAGCGATGCGCGGGCCGAATTCGTCCCGGAACTCCTCTTCGTCCATCGTGCCAAAGATTGAGCGCGTGCTGCCCGGAGCAAGGCAGCACGCGGTTTCCGGCGAACGAAGCGGCATTTCGCCTATGCTAGACTTGCCCGTCAATCAGGCAAATTGATCGAGACTCCCAATTTTATGCTGCGTGCGGTACTGCTGTTTCCCCTGTTGTGTCTGGCCTTGCTGCACCCGTCTTTTTCCGCGTGGGCCGCGATGGAAATCCAGGTGGTCGGCGGCGGCGCCAGTCAGATTGCCGTGGCGATGGTGCCGTTTCAGGCCGCACCGGACCAGCCGATGCCGGCGCTGACCGATATCGCCGGCAAGGATCTCGAACGCAGCGGCCAGTTCAGGCGGGTGGATGTCAGCGGCGTGCAGCCGCCCTTTTCGCCCGCTCAGGTTAACTACGACGTCTGGCGCAACAAGGGCGCGGATGCCCTGGTCATCGGCCAGGTGGCGGCCTTGCCGGGGGGGCGCTTCGACGTCCGCTTCTATCTGCTGGACGTCGTCAGGCAGACCCAGCTTGCAGCCTTCAGTTACGACATCTCGCCCAACCAGTGGCGTGCGACCGCACACCAGATTGCCGACATCGTTCATGAAAAGCTCACCGGCATTCCGGGTGCGTTCGGCAGCCGCATCGCCTATGTGCAGAAGCGGGGCAGCCAATTCGAACTCAAGGTGGCCGATGCCGATGGCCAGAATCCGCGAACCGTCATGCGTTCCGTCGAGCCGGTCATCTCGCCCAGGCTCTCGCCAGATGGCGGGCGTGTGGCGTATGTGTCGTTCGAGGACAAGAAGCCGATCGTCTATGTGCAATCGCTGAAGGATGGCAGCCGCCGCAAGGTGGCCGCATTCAAGGGCTCCAACTCGGCCCCGGCCTGGGCGCCCGACGGCCGGCGTCTGGCCGTGGTGCTGACCCGCGACGAGGCCTCGCAGATTTATCTGATCAATGCCGACGGCAGCGGACTCACCCGCCTGACACGGGGCGGCAATCTCGACACCGAGCCGGTATTTTCGCCTGATGGAAAAACCCTGTATTTCACTTCCGACCGCGGCGGCAGTGCGCAGATCTACCAGATGCCGGTCAGCGGAGGCGAGCCCCGGCGGGTGAGTTTCAACGGCAGGTACAATGCCTCACCCGCAGTCAGCCCGGATGGCCGTTATCTCGCCTACATCAACCGTGAAGAGGGCCGTTTCAGGGTGGCGTTGCACGAACTGGCGACCGGCCAGATGCGCGTGCTGACCGACACCGAGCGCGACGAATCGCCCAGCTTCGCGCCGAATGGCCAGGCGGTGCTGTATGCCACCGTGCTCGGCAGACAAGGCATACTTGGCGCTGTGACGCTGGATGGAAAAACCCGTACGCGCCTGTCCGAGTCGGGTGTGGATGCGCGCGAACCGGCCTGGGGGCAGTAGCCCGTGCCGTGTCGGCAGTGTGAATGGCGTCGATCGAATGCTCGTGCCGAAGTGTAATTTCTACAAAAGGAGAAAGACATGAACAAGGTTCTATGGTCCGCTCTGTTTGCGCTGACCCTTTCCGCATGTGGTTCTACCGGAGACAAGCCGGCAACGGTTGATGACCAGAGCAGCGACCGCGCGGCGACGCAAACGTCTTCTTCCGAGCGCATCGGCATGGGGGGCGACGGCGTGACGGGAAGCGCGCTGCCCGGCGGCAGGGCGATGGCCGACCCGCGCAAGGACCCGGCCAGCGCACTGTCCAGGCGCAGCATTCATTTCGATTTCGACAGCTTCGTCGTGAAGGATGAGTTCCATCCGGTACTCGAAGCCCATGCCAGCCTTCTGAAGGCGAACCGCGGCCTGAGCGTCATCCTGCAGGGGAATGCCGACGAGCGTGGCAGCCGCGAATACAACCTGGCGCTGGGACAAAAGCGTGCGGAAGCCGTGCGCAAGGTCCTTGCCGTGATGGGCGTGAGCGATGCGCAGATGGAAGCGATCAGCTTCGGCGAAGAGAAGCCGCGCAACCCCGGCAACACCGAAGAAGCGTATGCCGAAAACCGTCGTACCGATGTGGTGTATGCCGACGAGTAATGGCCGGATGCGCGGTTACGGACTGATCCTCGCCGGCACGTTCGCGCTGGTCCAGCCGGCGTGGGCCCTGTTTGGCGTCGGCGAACTCACCAGCCAGTTGCAGGCGCTGCAGCAGCGGGTGGACACGATCGATACGCGGCTGGACAAGCTGGAAGCGGCGAACCGGGAAAACCAGCAACTGTTCATGCTGCTGAAGGAAGTGGACGCGCTCAAGACCGAACTCGCCAAATTGCGCGGAGAATCCGAGGTTCAGCTGCATCAGCTGGATACCCTGGGCAAACGGCAAGGGGTTTTGTATGCCGATCTGGATCAGCGCGTCGCAGACCTGGCGAAGGCGGCCAAAGCGGCGTCCGAACCTGTCGCGCCGCCGCCCCCCGCCCAGCCCGGACCCGAGACGGCTGCCGACGCTGCCGGCGCGGAGTCGCGCAGCTACGGGACGGCGCTCGGCCAGTTTCGCCAGGCCGATTACCCGGCCGCCATCGTGAGCTTCAATGATTTCCTCAAGGCTTATCCCGGCAGCGAACTGGCAGCCAACGCGCAATACTGGATCGGTTATTCGTATTACATGCAGAAGGACTACAAGGCTTCGCTAGCGCATCAGAAAAAACTGCTGGCCGACTATCCGGCCAGCAACAAGGTGCCCGATGCGCTGTTCAATATCGCCGCCAGCCAGCTTGCCCTGAACGATGCCGGCAGCGCCCGCAAGACGCTCGAGGAAATCGTGGCGAAACATCCCGGTACCCAAGCCGCCAGTCTGGCGGCGCGAAGACTGTCTGAATTGAAGTAGGTCCACCCATCGTGCCCGAATCTGTCACCCTCCGTTTGACGGAGGTTTTTCTTTCCCTGCAGGGCGAAACCAGCCGGGCCGGATTGCCGACCGTGTTCATTCGGCTGGCCGGCTGTCCGCTGCGTTGCCGCTGGTGCGACACCCCCTACAGCTTCCAGGGCGGCGAAACCGTCACCCTGTCCGCGTTGCTGGCTCGGGTGGCCGAATACGGCGTGCCGACCGTATGCGTCACCGGCGGCGAACCGCTGGCGCAGAAGAACAGCCTGCCGTTGTTGACGGCACTGTGCGACGCCGGCTACTCGGTGTCGCTGGAAACCAGTGGTGCGCTCGACGTCGGCAAGGTAGACCCGCGGGTGTCGCGCATCGTCGACATCAAGCCGCCGGGCTCCGGCGAGGACGCGCGCAACCGCTGGGAAAACCTGTCCCATCTGACGCCCCACGACGAAATCAAGTTCGTGCTGGCTGATCGCGCCGACTACGAGTGGGCGCGTGAAGTCCTCCGCGAGCAGAAGCTGGCCCGGGTCTGCCCCGTCCTGTTTTCGCCGGTGCAGAGCGAATTGCCGCCGGCGCAGCTGGCCGAATGGGTGATCGCCGACAAACTGCCGGTGCGCATGCAGGTGCAACTGCACAAAATCTTGTGGGGCAATACGCCGGGACGATGAAGCCGCCTGCCGTCATCCTGCTGTCGGGCGGACTGGACTCCGCCACCGTGCTCGCCATTGCGCGCGAGGCCGGCTATGCCTGTCACGCGCTGAGCCTGGATTATGGCCAGCGCCACACCGCCGAACTGGTCGCCGCCGCACGCGTGGCCAAAAGCCTGGGTGCTGTCGAGCATCGGGTGATGCGCCTGGGCTTGAGCGACATCGGCGGCTCGGCGCTCACCGACGACGCCATCGCCGTTCCCGAAGCGCCCACCGACGGCATCCCGGTCACCTACGTGCCCGCGCGCAACACCGTCATGCTGGCGCTGGCGCTGGCCTGGTCCGAAGTGCTGGGCGCGCGCGACATCTTCATCGGCGTCAATGCCGTCGA
>DILD01000058.1:6584-12246 GCA_002424845.1 Thiobacillus denitrificans
GCCACCAAATTCGGCGTCGAGGGGACGCCCTTGCACATCCACGCGCCGTTGCAGCACCTGTCCAAGGGCCAGATCATCCGGCGCGGCCTCGAACTCGGCGTCGACTATGCGCAAACCGTGAGTTGTTATCAGGCGGAGGCGGACGGTCGGGCGTGCGGCCTGTGCGACGCCTGCCGTCTGCGTCGCCAGGGATTCGAGCAGGCCGGGGTGGCCGATCCCACCCCCTACAGGCCAGCGGCCTGATGCCGCTCCCGATGGCCGAAAAGGCGGGCGCGCGCGCGTTTCGGGCAGGCCCTGTCGTACAAAAACCGCGACGGGACTTTACCCGGGCCTTGGGCTTCGGCTATAATCTCGCGCTTTCGCGGATGCGGCTTTTGCCATCGGGCTGAGGTCGAATCCACGGGTCGGTAGCTCAGCCGGTAGAGCAGCGGACTTTTAATCCGTTGGTCGCGAGTTCGAATCTCGCCCGACCCACCAATACAGAAACGGCTTGCAGCGATGCAGGCCGTTTCTACTTCTGGCCCACCGTAGCCAAATCGTAGCCAGCTACAACACTTCCCAAACGAGCCGCGGACTCAGCCAGATGATCGGATGCAAGGTGGGCGTCGGGGGGCGCTAAGAGGGTGACGCTTCTGCTATACAGGTGATATATTGTGCCTTTGAACTTTATTATCAGTTGCTAATATTCTGTGCTTGGCGCTTACCGGCTCAAGTTCAGTTCAGTTCTTACGATAAGAGTGAGCAGGGGAGCCCTTGGGGGTAAGGAGATAGTGATGCAAAGAGCTTGCGCAACACCGGCTGAGATGCGCTTCTTTTGCGAGGCCGTTTCAGACGAGACAACAAAAAGTCTGGACCTGCTTCAACACATAGAAGACACGGTCTTCTGGCTGTCTTTTATTCAAGATAAAGCAAACGCTGATGCCGGATTAGCAACAAAAGCGGCGGATGCTATCAAAGCTTGTGAGCGAACCAGTCCTATCGATCCCGATGGCCAACTTATTAACGCGATGGAGCATGTTGAGAACAGACTCAACGATCTCTATAACGCACTCCTTCCAAGACAGGATGCTGCTCGCAGAGCAGCCGAATTGGACGGGGAAGATAAAGAACTGATCGTTGACGAATATGCAAAAGCGACCGAGGCGGTTAGCCAACTTCATGAAGCAATGCATGAGCTCCGCTGGGCGGTCATGGAGCATGATGCCGACTTTGAAAAAGACACTGGAGTAGTCTACGACAGCGTCGACAAGATGTTTGCAGACATAGGTCTCTAATGAGCGGTGGTGCTGGTCAGCTCGTTATTACCTGTGTCACGTATACGAAAAAGTTTGAGTCCGACCTTAAGAAAGCGCCTGCCGAGATTGTCGAATCGGCGAAAGAGGCTTTGGGGGATTTACTGAAAAACCCGCGCCCGGCATGGATTAGATTCGAAAAACTGAAGGGCTATAAGAATCCAAATCTCTATTCAATCCACGTCACAAAGAATCACAGCCATAAGATATCTTTCGAGCTTGACGGAAGCGTTGCCAAGCTCAGGCGATTCGGAACTCACAAGAAAATCGATAACGACGCCCGCTGAACATCCTTTCTTGAAGTGGTCTCGCCTTTTAATCCGTTGGTCGCGAGTTCGAATCTCGCCCGACCCAGCAAATCCAAAAAAGCCACGGGAAACCGTGCTTTTTCTATTGCTTCGCCAGATCGTTGGTCTTCGATTTGACGTCGGCATCCAGTCGATCCCGCCTGCCATAGCCAACTCAATGAGGTGGTTGTCCGCCTCGTCGGGTAAATTGGGACGCCATCCATAGTAGATGGTATTGTCCTTTCCCATTAAATAAAGCCGGACTGACGAAAATTGTCACATCGGTGCCGCATCCGGGCAGGCCGAGGGAAGGCGTGGTGCCGGTCTGGATTAGGGTTTTCACTATAAAACAGACAGTTAGTCATTTTGTGTGTTTTTTGCGGCGGCGCTGGAAGCTGGCACAACTCCTGCATGCTAGTATTGCCAGGCACGGCTTCCGTGTTCACCTGCCCAATTTTGAGGAGAATCAAATGCGTAAAGTTCAACAAGGTTTTACCCTGATCGAATTGATGATCGTGGTGGCGATCATCGGTATTCTGGCTGCGATCGCGATCCCGGCCTATTCGGATTACACCACCCGCAGCGCCGAGCGCGCCTGTCTGTCTGAAGTGAAGGCCTTCGCCAACCAGGTGGCGGTCGAGCGTCACGAGGGCAACAGCGATCCTTCGCCCAAGAACGCTGCCTGTACGTCGATTACCATCGACGGCACGACCGTGACTGGCACGCCGAAGTCGCCTGGCGTCGCTGCTCAGGAAGTTGATGTTGGCGTGGGTGCTGCTTCCGGAACCTAAGCTTTAACCGATCTGGTTAAGCGTTTCCAGCCGAACCCCTCCCTTGTGGAGGGGTTTTGTTTTTTCCGGGTCCGGGATCGGGATGAGTCGTGGCCCGGCTGGTTTTTGGCGATAATCCCGTTTGGACGAGAATAGTGGGCAGACCGGTGAGCAAGGCAGGAGAGGGCACGGATGAGGCGGCAATGCTGAAGGAGGGGGCGCCTATCCGTCTGCATGGCGGCCTGCTGTTCTATGCGGCGATTTATGCGGGGATCGCGCTGCTGATTCATGGCGCGGGGCTGGCCGGCTCGCTGAACCTGCCGCAGGCCGGGGCGGGCGGCGTGGCGGTCAGGGCCGTGCTGGAGGCTCCCCGGCTGGGGGTCGAACTCGCGTGGTATGGGCTGGCTGTTCTGGCGCTCAATCTGCTGCCCCTGGCGCTTCTGCTCATGAGCTTGCGGGTGGCCGCACGCCGAATCGTGCGCTCGGCTCTGATCGAGCTGGCTTATTTTCTGGTTGCCGTGGCGTGTTTCTGGGCCGCCGTGCTCGCGCTCAACAAACGGGTTTTCCCGCATTCGTCGTTTGCCGACTTGCTGCCGCTTTCCGACGCGGTCTCGCTCGGGTGGCTGGGCGGGGGCGCGGCCGCGGTCTTTCTCGCGCTTGGGGTGGCGCCGGCCTGTTGGGGCATGGCGAGGGTGCTGGCGAAAGGGCTCAAGCGTCCGGTCTGGCGCGTTGCGACCGGCGTGGTGCTGGCCATCGGGCTGATCCAGCCGCTGTATTCGCGCTGGGCCGCCCCGCAGCAGGCCGTTGCACAACAGCCCAACATTATTGTCATCGGCCTGGATTCGCTCTCGCCGGTCCATCTCGACCATCACCCCGGCGCGATGCCGGCGCTTGAAAAGCAGCTTCGGGAGGCGACCGTATTCAGCCAGGCGCTCACGCCCCTGGCCCGCACGTTTCCTGCCTGGACCAGTGTGCTGACCGCGAAATATCCGGTCAGCAGCGGCGCACGCTTCAACCTGACGGCACTGGAGCAGGTTGAAACCGGGGTGACCCTGCCGAAGCTGCTCCAGGCCCGGGGCTATGCGACGGTCTACGCCCAGGACGAACGCAAATTCAACAACATCGACGAACGCTTCGGTTTCGACGCGGTGATTGGCCCGGCGGCGGGTGCGGCCGAATTCGTCCTGACCCTGTTCGCCGATCATCCCGTGGCCAACCTCGCCTTGCTGACGCCCTGGGCGCAGCCGCTGTTTCCTTACATCGCCATGAATCGCGCCTCGCTGGTTCATTACGCACCGGACGAATTCGTGGCGGCCATCACGAAGCAACTGGCGACGGATGCAGACAAGCCCCTGTTCCTGGCTGCGCATTTCTGCCTTGCTCACTACCCCTACACCTGGCGCACGCAAGGCGAGCGGCCGGCAGACGGCCCGACCCTGACGATCAACCAGAAGCACGGCGTGGCGCTGGGGGCCATGGATCGGCAGCTTGACCAGCTCATCCAGGCGCTGAAACAGGCGGGCAGGCTGGAAAATGCCATTCTGGTGATTCTTTCGGACCACGGCGAATCGCTCGGCTATGAGCATACCCATTGGGTTTCCGCGCAGCGGTACGTCAGCCGGCATGACGCCTACAAGGTGGGTTCGCATGCGGCCTTCCCGACCCGGCTCGGGGCCAGCGGGCATGGCACGGATCTTCTGGACGGGGCGCAGCAGCAGGTATTGCTGGCTTTCCGGGGATTTGGCGACATGAAGGCGCAGTTTTCAGCGGACACCCGGAGCGGGACGGTGTCGCTGGTGGATGTCATGCCGACGCTGTTGGGGGGGCTTGGCCTGGACAGTCCGGCAGGACTCGACGGCGTGGATATCCGGGCTGAACAGGATGAGTCCCGGGTCCTGCTCACGGAAACCGGCTTGCGTTTTGCGGCCCTGAAATCCCTCGACAAGATCAACGAAAAAGCCCTGCTTCAGGAATCCAAAGATCTCTACCGGGTGGATCCCGCCTCCACGCGGCTCGTCCTCAAAGCCGAGCGCTACGCTTCCCTTGTTGCGTCCAAGGATATCGCCCTGCATAGCGGCGAGTGGATGCTTGCGCTGCTGCGGCAGGAAACGAATCCTTTTTTTCCGCGCGTCGCCCTGCTCGTACACAAGCCCACCGGCGCCTGGACGACCGGCAACGACAAACAGCTGATCGCAGGGGCCCCGATGGCCCGATTCCGGCAGGTTGCACGCGACAGCTATGGCAGGGAAATCGATGACTTCGGCAAGACATGGGCGTTCAGCCATTAAGCCCCCGAAGACGCGCATGCCGTTCTGCCGGGGCTCGCATGGGGGCCGCAGGATGAGTGTCGCATGTGCGATGCTTGACGCATCCTGTCTGACGCGGTGGATCGGGCGCGGCGGCCCGGGCCGCATTCTCATGGCGTGGTTTCAATGATTACCCTGCATGGCCGACTGCTGGCGCTGGCGTTGGCGTTTTCGCTCTGGCTCATCGCGCGGCCTTTTCTGGGCATCTGGCATGACGGCAAGTTTTATGCATTGCAGGCGCTGCAGCATCTGAGGCCGGAAACGTTCTCGCACGATTTGTTTTTTCTTTACGGATCGCAGGACCAGTATTCATTCTTTAGCCCGCTGTATGCGCTGGCCATCTCGTTTCTGGGGCTGGATTCGGGCACGATGGTGCTGCAAGGCTTGGGACTGGGGCTGTGGTTTCTGGCGGCCTGGGCGCTGACCCGCCTATTGCCGGTTGCACCGGCTGTTCTGGCGTTGCTGCTGATAACGGGCCTGGGCAGCCAATACGGCTCGCATGGCGTGTTCGCATATGGAGAGAGCTTTCTTACCGCCAGGCTGTATGCCGAGGCGCTCAGCCTGGCGGGCCTCGCCGCGTGGCTGACGGGGCGCAAGGCGTGGGGGGGGCTGGCATTTGCCGCCGCTTTTGCGATGCATCCCGTGATGGCCTTGCCGGCGGCCGTGATCGGGTTGGGCATCCTGCTTCGCCCCCGGGCATGGTTCGGGCTCATGGCGGCCGGGGCCCTGCTTGCACTTGGACTGGGGGGAATGGGCGTCGCGCCTTTCACCGGGCTGTTGCAGCCGATGGATGCTTTCTGGCTGGAATTCGTCATGAAACGAACCCCCCATGTCTTCCTGAGCGAATGGGAGTGGAAGGGATTCTCGAAGGCGTTGTTTGTGGTGGTCGTGACGGCGACTGCGTCGCGCGTGCTGTCGCAAGAGGGGCTCAGGCGGCTGGCCTGGGCGACCCTGGTGTGCGTTCTGGGGGCGTTCGCGATTGCGTATCTGGGCGGCTCGGTTCTCAA
>DILD01000058.1:12419-26979 GCA_002424845.1 Thiobacillus denitrificans
CTGCTGGGCAAGCGTCATGCACCGGATTACCAGCCGACAGCGCTGTTCTTCATCCTGCTGGGGTTGATAGGGCTGCTGATTCTTTTATTTGAATTGCTTTATCTGAGCATTCAAATGCAATGGACACCGATCTTCGCCGACCTCGTCTGGCGGAATTATTTTTCCAATCCGGTGACGGCGCTGGTGCTGGTGGCGGGCGCGTACTGGTTGCTGGGCCGGGATCACTTGTCGAGGATGCTGGTGTGGTCAGGCAGCGTGGTGACGCTCGGTGGATTGGCGCTTGCGCTGACGACATGGAAGGCGCTGTCCCCCGGTCTGGATTACGACTCACCCGCACGACAAGCCGCGATTGCGCCGATTGCCGCTCGCGTGCCGATGGCGGCGACCGTTTACTGGATGCAGGACCCTGTCAAAGCCTGGTTCTGGCTCGGGCGGGCCAATTATCTTTCATTCAGCCAGAGCGCCGGTTCGGTTTTCTCGCGCGGCACGGCCGTCGAGGCGAAGAGACGGGCCGAATACGTCAGACACGCCAGCAGGTATGACGCCAATCAAACCTGGGAAGATCGTGCCAGCGGCGCCTCGTTCTGGATTACCGGGCCTGCATTGCAGCAGGTGTGTCGAGACCCGATACTGGATTTCGTGATTGGCCCCAGCAGGCCGGGAGCAGGGCGGGTGTATTTCAAGGACCCGCATACGGGATGGGGCTATGCGCTGTATGACTGTCGTGAGATACGTGCGTCAGGCATGCCGATGACAAATTCTGGCCCGATTGACGGCTCAAGGCCCGTCCGGTAATGGACGGCCCAGGTAGGCGTCCCCGTATTGGTTGGAGAGGGGTTCGGGCTTGCCTGCCACGAAGCGTTCAATCAGGGCTGCCCTGTCAGAGGGGAAGGGTACAAGCAGAACCAGTTCGTCACCGCGCAGCCAGGGGTCGTTCTGGATCAGGTCGCGGGCATAGTAGCCGCTGCCGTTGTGCAGTACGACTCGGTGTGCCGCCTCGACGCGCGGCGGAAACTGGGCCAGGTGCGTCGCCATGAAATCGCCCATCTGGGCGAAGCGCAGGCCGTTCGCCGCGACCAGACTCAACAGAGCCAGCAGCGCCAACTGCCTTAATGCGCGCGGGCCATCCGTCTCCGCAATTTTGACCGCGCCCAGAGCCGCCAAAACCGGCAATACGCCCCAGGCCGAATGGAAATAGCGGTAGCCCCAGCCGTGCCCCTGGTCGAAGCGAATCAGGAAATAGGCGAAGAAGGTCAGCAGGGCCGAGGCGGCCAGCAGCCGTATCCCCGTTTTTTTCTCGCCACGCACGCCCCACCACACCAGCAGCAGCAGCAACGGCGACGCCCACAGCCATAATTTGATCAGGCCTCCCAGGCGCGCCAGGAGTATCGATTGATCGGGCCAATTCAGGAAACCGAGAAAAAGGCGCAACAGTTTCCGCAGGCGATCCAGTAGCGTGGGGGCTTCCATGCCTGCCGCCTGCACCAAGCTTGCACCCTGGGCCACGTCAGACAACATCTGCTGTCGCCAGAGCCACCAGCCGATGCCCAATAGAAGGAATACCGGCAGATATCCGGCAGCAAGAAAGGCCAGATTTCGCACACGCTGCCCATGCCGCATCGCCAGCCAGGCGATCCAGGGCAGGGCGAAGGCTGCATGCGGAAACGGATTGTGTAACACCAGTGCAAAGCCGCCCACCAGCCCGGCCAGAAACAGACGTTTGGGGGTGGGCGTCAACAGCAGCCACGCGAAACCGAGATTGAACAGCAGATGCGCCGGCATCGAGTAATAGGCAATGCCGTTGGCGACGAACGCCGGCGAGGCCAGTGCGAACAGCAACGCCCAGCCTGCCGCCAGCGGCGAGTCGATCAGGTCGCGGGCAATGCAACCGACCAGCAGGAAACTCGTCGCGACCAGCGTAGGGTTGCAGGCCCAGGGGATGCCGAGCCAGACAAAGGGTGTGAGCAGCAATGAAAATCCTGGCCAATAAGCCGAGATCACCGCACCGGTATCACGGTTGACCAGCAGGAAATGATTCTGGAATCCACGCGGGATCAGATGGCCAAGCAAGTCAGGCGGAAACTGACCGTGCATGGCGCCTGCAGCGAATATCTTCGCCTGAAATAAAGCGGCATATTCGTCCATGGAGAGCGGATGATTCTGGTACACCCACAGCGATCCCGCGCACAGTAGCACCCACAGAACGGCGGCAACCACGTAGCGCTGGCGATCCAGCATCAGCAGCAGTTGCTCCGTCCTGCCTGTTGTGCCTGTGCTGTGCTGCAGGCTCATCCCGTAGCCCAGTATCAGCATACCCAGCATCAGCCAGGCCGCAGGCAGATCGTGCGTAGCCAGCAGATGCCAGAAAATTGCGCCATGCGGCCAGGCCGTCGTCAGAATAAAGAAAAGTGCGAGGAACGAGAACGCAATTCCCAACAGGGTCAGGCGCGGAAGGCTCATATATAGAAAAACAGGGAATACATTCAGGCTGACTTCCCCAACAGTCTTGGAAGTCCTGCCACCCTGCCAAGGTAATAGGCCCAAATGAGGATGTAATTGGCTAACACTGCAAAAAAGAAAAGATCAATCCGCCTCCATTCGGTCTCGAACTTTGATCTGAGATGGAGGAAACTGGTCAACAGGGGATAGAGCAAGAGCAGTAGAAAGGAACCGGCGGTTCCAGAAAGTACGAATTCTGAAACACATAGCGCAATGAGGAACAGAAACCCGAAAAATGCGTAATCGGCAAGCCTAATAAACCTGAACCTGAACAACTGGCGCGTTGCCCCCCAACCACACTCATACAACCACTTGACTGATTGTGTAAAGGTCTTATGTTCCCTGTGCTCGACAAACAGACCTGGCACAGTATGCATTCTAATTTTCTCCCGTCTTAGGCGCAGGCTTAAATCAACATCTTCCCCCTCGCGTAGATTCGGGTCGTAGTTATGCTTCTTCAAGATATCCGCTTTGAACAGGCAATTGTTTCCGGTAATTTCAGTTGTATGTGCCACTTTCTTTGGCTTGAGTCCGAACCTCCTATGCACATACGCCACATCACCGTCTGGAACAGCTATTCCGCCAACAGCATCGTAGGTGCTCATGTATTCCAGACATTTTTTTAGCCAATTCGCAGGCAGCCTGATATCCGCATCAACGAAAACAATATATTTTCCTTGGGCAACCTCAACCCCCAGATATCTGGCATAACCTCGGCCTCTGTTTTCCATGACATCAACGAGTTTCACGCTGGTATCGCCTGCACTTATCCGGTTAACGATTTCAGCCGTACTATCGGTTGACCCGTCGTTGACGAAAAGAACCTCGTAGTCACGCAAGCCATTGAGCGCCAGAATGGAGTCAATGCACCCGCTGGCGTTTTTTTCCTCGTTGTACCCAATGATCACAAACGAAAATAGCATGTACGTACTTTCTAAATGGTTTCGGTGTAAATCGACTCGATTCGCCTGATGCTGTTTTCCCAATCGAACTTCCTGGAAAACTCGACACAGTTAGCCTTCATTGCGGCATGGTAATGCAGCGCTGTCAGGATATTCCCGGCAAGTTCCGTTTCTCCCAGCCCGGAAATATAACCAGTCCGCCCGGCCTGAACCAGATGCCTTGCCGCATTGTCGGCATGCCCGCTGGTTACCACCGGCAGCCCGCAGGCGTTGGCTTCGATGACGGTTATCCCGAATCCCTCCCTGGTTGACGGCAGCACGAACACCTTGGAAGCCTTCATCAGGCCATACAGTTCATCCGTGCTTTCTACCATGCCCTTGAAAACAATTGGCACGTCGATTCTCTTGTCTGACACCATCTGCTCCAGCGCCTGCCGCTCCGGCCCATCTCCAACAATCAAGCATCGCGAGAGCAGCCCGGGTTGTGAGTCGGCTATAACGCCGATTGCTCCGATCAGGCGATCCACATTTTTGTGCGATATCAGACGGCCGACAAAAATCAGATCTGAGGTTTCCTCGGACGGCTTTACGCCGTTTATGTAATCGAACGGAATTCCATTGACCACGGTTTCCAGGCGTTTGGGGTTGACCTTGAGCGTATCGATCAACGCCTGGGTGGTCTGCTCCGACACCGAAATTATCCTGTCGGCAAGACGGACCGACAGACGCTCCGCCAGATAGCCCGCAAATCCGATCCAGCCGAGGTATTTGAACCAGTATCCAGCCCAAACTTCATGCCATGTCAGGATAAGTTTTCTCCCCTTCAACCATGTCACCGCCCTGACCGGCAGGATATGCAGCAACGGAAACTGGTCGCAGACATAAACATCGTAGTTGTTCCGCAATAGATGCGGTATCAGCCAAAAAGCGAATTTCACCGCCGACAGAATCGACCTTCTGCCGGACACGTAGAAATCTCCTGCCTTGCGCACGCCATGAATATGTATGCCATCCACGATGCATTCGCTTTTCGCGGCCGGCACCAAGCCATTGAGCATGTGTATTTCATGGCCGCGCGCGCTCAGCCTTAACGCAATGTCCCAATTGCGTTTCTCGACCCCACCTTTGGAAAACGGATAGGCTGCGTCCGAGATCATCGCTATTTTCAGCATATAACCGGGCTACCCAAGAGGTCTGGCCGCATAAACTTTCCGCTCATTTGGCAGTAAGCATTTTTGAGTCCCAAGATTCAATGTCTTCAATTGGGCATGCCGCCTAACAAGCCACGATACAAGTCCACGTATTGCTTAGCAATTAGCTTGGAATCGAACGTGGATACTATTTTCCTTCTAGACCGCTCTGCCAATCCTTCGTAATCGGCATTGTCAATAACCCAATCTATCCCCTTGGCCAAGTCTGCGGCGTCGTAAGGGGCCGCTCGATAGCCGTTTACTTTGTGCTCGACTATATCTCTCGGCCCGGTTGTATCAAAGCAGACCGCTGGTGTGCCGCAAGCCATGGCTTCGGCAATTGTTTTTCCGAACGCATCCATGAGGCTGGGGGAGACAAACACATCGGCTGCCGAATACGCAGCGCGCAGGGATTCTGCGTTTCGTAAAAATCCGTATGAGGTGTAGCTAAGCCCTGTTCTGGCAATTATTCTTCTGTCTATGTTGTTTCCAAAAAGACAAAGATGGAATTTTTTCTTATCCAGACAGGCGATGGCCTCGATGGCCTTTCCAAACCCCTTGTGAAATTCATCGAGGGACTGAGCGCCCAGCAGGATGATTTTTTTAGGGGTGTCCAGCCCCAACTTTGAACGGGAAATGTCCTTGTTTTCCGGGTAGAAACTCTGGGTATCGATATTATTAAAGATAGTTTTCACATCATGCGCCCTGAACAAAGTACTTTCCTGTGCCCGCTCTGAAATCCAACGGCTAATGCCAACCACTTGTAGCGATTGGGGAATATTCTTTTGTTTGGTGCGAAATATGAGACGCGATAGATCCAGCTCCGAGTGGGAGCCGAGTTGCGGACATTTGCCGCATGCGGTTTTGTAGTTCTGGCAGTTCATCGGGACGTGGCAACCACCTGTTGCTGGCCACATGTCACGCAAGGTCCAGACGATAGGCTTGCCCACTTTTTTTAGATGGCGAATGTTGACGAAGCCCATATTCACCCAATGCAAATGGACTATATCTGCCTCAATGAAAGGTTTTTCTTTTGTAAAGTCGAATCCCCAAAGCCCCGTACTGAAAACTGCTTTCTCTCGGTTTGGGTACAACAAGGTTGGTACATAATCAATCAACCTCCTGAGCTTCGTAAGACCTCTCCCTTTTACCCCCTTCGCAACGGAAAAAACCGTTTCATCGCCAAAATCATAATTGCTGTCCGTGAGGACACGTGACTCTATGCCGTTGGATAGCAGCCCGCGGTGAAGCCAATAAGCCCCTCGTGCCGCCCCTCCAGTGAGATCGCCCGCAATGAGGTGCAAAACTTTCATTTTTCGCTCAAACATTCGCGAGCTTCGGAAAACATCTGCCTGGCCATTTGTTTTTGTACTTCTGATTTTTCAAGCAATTTATCGCGCAGCAACCGGCGCGCCTGTGTGTCGATAATGGGCTGCAAAGCCCGCTCGAGTCCTGCCTTGTCGACATCAAGATCAATCAACCCCTCCGGGAATCCCATGTCGTTGTATAGCTGCTCATATTTATGGCTCCACCCAAAGCCAACCGGCACAACCCCGGAATACAGCCCGCTGGCAATGGCGTGATATCTGGAACCGACCATCCCCAACGCTTCGCCGATCAGCCCCTTGAGGTAACGCGGATCCGTTTCATTGACGACCGGTATGGGCCTGGAAGCCCTGGTGTTTATCGCCTCGGCAAGCCGCCTGTCCTCGTCTCCCCCGTAAATCAGGAAATAAGGGCTAAGGCCATTTTCTTGAAGACAAGCGATGGCCCGGCCCAGCAGGTCTGCATAACCGCTTGAGTCCAGGCGTTTGTCCAGGATCCGCATGTTTGGAACGATGCAAACCTGATGCAGGCCTGCATCGAAATATTCAGGCCGCTCGCCCTCGAACAAGGCGGTGAAATCCGGCGAAATGCGGACATTTTCGCCGCCGCCGAGTTCGATAAGCGATCGGTAGGACTGCATGTCCCTGGCATAAACCAGGTCGCTATTCTTCAGGATGGTCTGCATGTGGCGCCGGATCCGGCTTCCGCCGAACGGCCCGAACGCCTGCGGGAGCAGGATGACTTTTTTCCCCATTCCCTTCCAGCGCTTCACTTCCGCCGCCGTGATTGCGGTCGGCTTGTCACCCCACTGGTCGCTGTATGCAAAGCCGGATGCGTCGAGGACTGCATCCGTTTCCCCGTCGAGAACCAGGCCGTAAGCGTCGCGCAATGGCTTCGGAATGAGCGCGCCAAGATTCCCGAATTGCACGCCCTTCAGCCTGAACCACAGCTTTGGATAAAGGCCAAGGGCGCTATAGAAGGGATATTGATCCGCGCTCAAAGCGGGCGCGTAGGCGAACCGGACGCCCGGCATCGAAATATTCTGCAAAATGGTCAGGAGCATCATCTCTGCTCCCTTGTTATGGTTTCCCGTGCCCTTGATTTCGATCAGCATTGTTCTTGTTCGCGGCTCATGCAGTTCTGTTGTAGCTGCGTAGCGCACCCAGGCTCTTCTTTTGCGAAAACGGAATCAGGCCATCTGCGTCAGGATACCCAACGGAGAGAAGCATTGTCACGATTTCATCCTCATTCAGTCCCAGCAGCTTTTCCATGGCTGCGTTTTTCTCGGCGATGTCGGGGAAATTGATGATGCACGAGCCGAGCCCCAGCGTTTCCAGGGCCAGCATCAGGGGCATGAGGGCAAGGGCCGAGTCGATATAGATGAGATGGCGGTCGCGCTCTTCGGAAAAGGCCCGCAGATGACCGACCACAACGATGACCATCGGCGGCGATTCTTCCCAGCCCAGCGTGCCGCCGGGTATGCGCATGATGGGTCTGACCAGCGCTTCGTCATCGAACACCCGAAATTCAAAAGGCTGCCGGTTGCATGCGCTCGCTGACTGCGCGCCGACCTGGATGGCCTTGTCCAGCAGCTCCCTGGGAACCGGCCTTTTCTGATATGCGCGCACCGAGCGGCGGCGCTGCGCCAAGGTGAGCAGCTGATCGTACGCGATGTCGCTGCCGGGAGATTCTGAACGCGGATAGGGCGCGCATTTCTTTTTCGTGGTGCGTGCGGGAAGCGCTTCGAATGAAGCCCTGGCGGAGCCGGTCGCGGGATCGGCCGGCGTGACCCTGAAGAACTCAGCCAGGACATCGTGGGACCAGTCGAGCAATCCGCTGTCGTCAACGCTGCCCTGGATGCACAGGTTGCGGTAATTCGCCACCGTTTCGTCAACGTAATCCAGCGCAAACAGCCTGCGCCTCGGCTGCATGACCAGGCCTTTTTCCAGCCTGTGAATGTTTCTGCGCAGCGAATAGGTGTTCTGTCTGCGCCTGTCCATATCCAGGAACAGGCGTATACCCTTGATCACTCTGCCATGCTCGCCGGAAAAGGCGCGAGACAGGGCGAAATAATAAAAATGGGACAGGCGCCAGAATGAGAAAACGATTTTGGTGGCTCGCACGATCCGGTTTCTTGTCGTGGCGGCAAAGGGTCTGGCCTGTCTGAGCAAGTCCTTCACAAACTTCCCCTATATCGACTTGAACGTCCGGCTCACTTGCCTGGCAAGGTTGACGAGCGCCAAGGCTTTTGCCTTCTGGTAAAAGACCACTCTCGTTTTCCTTGAGAACATGTCGGAGAAGAACGCGCTTACCGCAAAGGATACCAGCGTGGCCCATGCCGCCCCGACGATGCCGTAATGCGGAATCAGCAGCCAGTTCATCAGAACGTTCATTGCGGCGCCGAGCAGCGCTCTCCTGAGCGCCAGGCGGGCCAGGTTTTCCGCATAAATCCATCTTCCGCTAGCCACGTTGATAAAGACAAACAACGCTGCCCATACATGTACCGTCAGTACGGCTCCGGCACCAGCATAATTTTCCCCGAAGAGCAGGGCAATCAGCCAGTCGGACAGAAGAGTCACGGGCAAAGCTGCAAGTAAAGCCAGCACCACCATTAGATCGTACAGGCGCTGCAATCGCTGGTAATACAGTTCCTCGCTCTGCTTTTTCGCTTCGATAATCGAAGGAAAGACGGATGCCACTATGGCCGTTGGGATGAAATACCATGCTTCGCTGATGCGAACTGCCGCGCTGTAGATGCCAACGGCCTCATCGCCCAGCATCTGTCCCAACATAATCTGGTCGATTCGCATGTAGACCATGATCGCCAGTCCGGAAAGAATGAGCGGCCAGCTATCCTTGAGCAAGGCGCCCGCGCGGCCAAACGTTGGGCGCCACATCCTTAAATGTCCGCCGCGCCACGCATATACCGCCATCAATCCAATCGCAGCCAACAGCCCCTCAGCGGATAACGCCCACACAAATGCGATAAGAGGCGCCTCGCCAAGGATAAGTGCCACTTTCACTAGCGCAAACAGCAAGTAAGCCGTGTTCTCCACCCAGACCGTATATTTGGACTGCACCTGCGACTCGAACCAGCATTTCACCACTTCAGCCGCCTTGAAAACCAAGACGAATCCCAAAAGCACAACCATCAACTTGACCAAGCTGTCATGCGGCCGGGCATAGTCAATTGCGACGACCACAAGGACAAAGGCCAGTGCACCGCCAGCGATTCGCAACAGGAAGGCACTACCAAGCGTTTCCGGGGCCGACTCAGGATATTTGACCAACTCCCGCACCACAATGCCGTTCAGGCCAAGGCTGGCAATCGCGCCGAATAGCGCGACGAAAGCTAATGCGTAGCTGAGCAAACCGAACTGCTCGGGGCCAAGATAGCGAGCCATCCATACACCAACAAACAAGCCCACGCCCATGCGGATGGCGTGGTCGCCGAACAACCAGCCGGTGTTGGACATGGCCTTCAGCAGATGCGGCCGGTGTTCGATCCTGGTTCGCAGGCTGGAAGGGATGAATTTGAGCCAGGGCGGCGTCACGTCGGCTTGCGCATGATGCGATCTAGTCGAACGACCATCTTGCCGGTTTGCCGGAAAGCCGGCGGATGATATCCGCCAGGCGATGCGCCGTTTTTTGAGGTAACAGGTTGAGCAGCGAGATCACGGTAAGCCGCAGCGCCTCGTGTAGTCTGACCGCCAGCGGCGGTGTCAGCCCGAGGTCGCTGTCGATGGCGGCGATTTCGCGGCCGACCTGCAGGGCGGTGCTGAGCCGGAAGGAAACGCCGCCCATGGGGGCGCGGGTGACGTCGACGGGCATGAATACCGGCGCTTGCTGCCTGATGGCGCGCAGCAGAAAATGCGAATCGGAGGCGATGGGGAAGCGCAGGTCGAAAGGCTGCTCAGCGGCAAAGAGGCATTTGTGCTGGAAGGTCGCACCATGCTGTGGCAGGGCCGGCCTGCCAATGTCCCACTTGCCCTGCATCTGAGCCCAGGGAACGCCTATGGTCTCGAGCGGCGTGCGCTCGATGGGGCTCAACAGCACCTGGCGTCCATAGACCACGGTCGCATCCGCGCTGGCGTCTTCGAGATGCTTCATGCACTCGGCCAGCGTAGTCGGCGCCATCAGTTCGTCACCGGCGCCCAGAAAAATGATCCACTCGCCGCGCGCCATTCTGCAAGCCTTGTTCCAGGCATCGTAGATGCCATGGTCCGGTTCGCTGACCCAGCACGCAATCACATCCTCGTTTTCGCGCAGCAAATCCCGGGTGTCGTCGCTGGAATTGCCGTCCACCACGATCCACTCGAACTCGTCGGAGGTCTGTTCGCGCAGCGATCGAATCGTATGCGGCAAATGCGCCGCTGCATTGAAGGTGGCGGTAATGACGGAAATTCGGGGGGCGGCCTTTCCCATTACTCCAGATGCTCGTCGCGCAGCATGTTGAACAGGAAGGAGGCGAAGACCGTATTCACGCCCAGCAGCATAATGGTGGTGGCAACGAACGCGATATGCTCCGTGCCTTCCATGTCGCCGAAGCCTCTGGTCTGCCACTCGACCAGCAGCCAACCATCAACGGCAAGGCCTGCGATTGTAAGCACGCTGCCAATGACGAGCCCGCGCTCCAGGGTAAACCAGGACAGCAGCGTGCCGAATGCCGAACTTGGCTTGATGGGTTTGCGCCCGGCGTTGATCAAACGTGCGAGCAGGGCGAAGCCGATGATGTTTGCGCCCAGCAGGGTGAACAGGCTGGCAAGCGCAAGAAAATGAATGCCGAAGCTGAAGCTGCCGATCTGAGCCGGCCCGGGTGCCAGCATCGCCATGCCAGCCATGCCGAGAGAAAACATCAGGCCCCCGGGGATCAGATAGAGCCAGTCCGGCGCATAGGTCAGGATGAAGCGCAGATGTCGCCAGCCGTCGCGGAATGAGCGCAGGTGAGGTGGGCGGTCTCGCTTGTCCGGGTACAGGCGGGTCGGGATTTCGGTGATGCGCAGGCCGGCATGGCATGCGCTGACCACC
This sequence comes from Thiobacillus denitrificans, assembly GCA_002424845.1. Taxonomy (GTDB): domain Bacteria; phylum Pseudomonadota; class Gammaproteobacteria; order Burkholderiales; family Thiobacillaceae; genus Thiobacillus; species Thiobacillus denitrificans_F. The sequence continues at coordinate 23,365 of DILD01000058.1, forward strand.
ATTTCGGTGGCGAACTCCATTCCTGGCGTGCGGACATTCATGCGATCGAAGGCCGCACGGGTGAAGGCGCGCATGCCGCAGTGAAAGTCGTTGATGGGGATGCGGTACATGACGCGTGCCAGTGTCGAGAGGACCGGGTTCCCCAGGTAGCGATGCAGCGGCGGCATGGCGCCGGGCTCGATGCCGCCCTTGAAGCGGTTGCCCATCACCAGGTCGTAGCCTTCGTCGATCTTGCGTACGTAGTCGCCGAGCGCGGACCAGTCGTAGGAGTCATCGGCATCGGCCATGACCACGATGCGGCCGCGAGCGGCGGTGATGCCGGCCAGCAGGGCGGCGCCGTAGCCTTTCCGGGACTCGTGCACGACACGCGCGCCGAGCGATTCGGCGACTTCGACGGAACGATCGGTCGAGCCGTTGTCGGCCACGACTACTTCACCCGCGATGCCCTGTTCCCGGAATGCGCGCTGCGCCTTTTCGATGCACAGGCCGAGCGTTTTTTCCTCGTTCAGGCAGGGCATGACGGCGGTGACGTGGATCATTGATTCGGAAGTCATCGGGGCGGTGCCTGGTGGGCGCGTATCAGTGGGGCGCAATGCGGCTGTTCAACAGGGGACATTCTAGCGGTGCGGGCTTTCCTGGACATCGCTGTTTTCCATTTTTGCGTACCAGTTGGTGAACAGCAGCAGGCGCCTTCCGGCAAAGTTGGTGATCAGGGTGAATGCCGCCGCCAGGCATTTGGCCAGCAAATAGTGAAGTCCCGCTCCTTCCACGAGCAGGGCCATCAGGCCAAGCGAGCCCAGCAGCGTGATGACGCCGACAAGGAGAAAAAGCGTGAACTCTGCGCCCTTGTGGCCCACCGCGCGGAAGCCGAACACCCAGCGTACCGAAAGCAGGTAATTGACCCAGACGCCCAGCAGAAAAGCCAGAAAGGCCGCTGTCAGATAATGCAGTCCCAGACCAGAGACCAGCAAGGCGAGGGCGGCAAAGTCCGCGACGAACGCAATGCCGCCGACCAGCAGGTATTTGGAAAATTCGCTTTTTATCGAGTGATACGATGCCACGCTTGAACCTTCCTTCCATCATGCATGCGCCAGCCTGTGACACCTGTCCGGGTGACGCTTTCAATATGACAGCAGTTTAACTGCTTCACCCGGTCCTCGTGGGGGCTTTATGGGTTCGGGTCTTTTCTGGGGCATGCCCCCGTTTGGCGAATACCACAATCTGGTAACGTTCGTCTCGGACGAAAAGGTCAGCGACATTCGTCAAACTTGAAATCCGGTAAACAAGAGTCGACCGGTTGGACTTCATCAAGCCACAGGTTGACGACCGAATTTGAAGCTCATTCATATTAACGAGCGGATGCGTAAGGGAAAGGCATGAAACGAGCCATCATCATTGGTGCCGGGCCGGCGGGTCTGACGGCCGCGCTGGAGTTGTTGCGGCGTAGCGACATCACGCCCATTGTGCTGGAGGCCGACCAGCTGGTCGGCGGGATTTCACGCACGGTCAACCATCTGGGCAATCGCATCGACATCGGGGGGCATCGCTTCTTTTCCAAGTCGGATTGGGTGATGAACTGGTGGAAGGAGATCCTGCCGGTTCAGGCGGATGCGTCCGGCCCGGTGCAGATTGCTTACCAGAACAAGACCCGCGAGCTTGAGCTTGAAGCTGTGGTGGGCGCCGACCCGGATCGCGCGCTGCTGTTGCGCGGCCGCTTGTCGCGCATCTATTACCTGCGCCGGTTTTTCGACTACCCGATCAAGCTTTCGCTTAATACGCTGGGCAACCTGGGACTGCTACGGGTGCTGAAAATCGGCGTGAGCTATGCGTGGGCAAGGCTGTTTCCGCGCAAGCCGGAAAAGTCGCTCGAGGATTTTCTCGTCAACCGCTTCGGTCGCCAGCTCTACCTGACCTTTTTCAAGGACTACACGGAAAAAGTGTGGGGCGTGCCCTGCCGCGAAATCAGTGCCGAGTGGGGCGCGCAACGCATCAAGGGCCTGTCGATCAGTGCGGCGCTCAAACATGCGCTGGGCAAGCTTCTGGGGCTGGACCAGAAGAAGGTCAATACCTCGTTGATCGAGCGTTTCCTTTATCCGAAGTTCGGCCCCGGCCAGATGTGGGAGGAGGTGGCCAGCCAGGTGCGCGCGCGGGGGGGCGAGATTCGTTTCGGCCATCAGGTGCGCGGCCTGCGCGTGGAGAACGGGAATGTCGTGGCGGTGCGGGCGTGGGATGAGGCCGTCGACAAGGAGATCGAGTTCGCCTGCGACTATGTGTTTTCCACCATGCCGGTGCGCGAGCTGGTGCGCGGCATGAACGATGTGCCGGCGGCGGTGCGCGAAGTCGCCGAGGCGCTGCCGTACCGGGACTTCATCACCGTCGGCTTGCTGGCCAGGAAGATGCGCGCCAACCCGCAATCACGCTCGACCAGCGACAACAACATGCCGCCGGACAACTGGATCTATATCCAGGAAAACGACGTGAAGGTCGGGCGGCTGCAGATTTTCAACAACTGGAGTCCGGGCATGGTCGCCGACCCCGGCAAGGTGTGGATGGGGCTGGAATATTTCTGCAATGAAGGCGACGCCCTGTGGGCGATGCCGGACGACGAACTGAAGGCACTCGGCAAGCGCGAGATGGCGAAGATCGGCCTGCTGGACGAGGCGGAGGTGGAAGACGCAGTCGTCATCCGCATGCCCAAGGCCTATCCGGCTTATTTCGGAAGCTATGCGCGCTTCGACGTGGTGCGTGCGTATCTCGACGGGATCGGGAACCTGTTTCCGGTCGGCCGCAACGGCATGCACCGCTACAACAACCAGGACCACTCCATGCTCACCGCCAAAATGGCGGTGGACAACATCCTGGCGGGCATCACGACCAAGGACAACATCTGGTCGGTGAACGTCGATGACGACTATCACGAGGAAGCGCGCGAGGCCGCGGGCGCATGACTTCTGAAATCACATTGGTCTCAACGACGATCATCGGGCGAATCCCAGCGGGTCGTGCGGCTCATGGTGCGGGAGTTCCAATTCAACGCCGGACTCGGTGCCAAAGAACCGCAGGGAAAGGTCTCCCGGTTGTATGGGTGGAGTGACCGCTTGACGAAGGATGCGCCGAGCTTCTTCTTCCATTGATACCCGGTGATAGTCAGCGCGGATGCGCAGACGCGCGATCGTGTCGTCGTCCAGTTTGCGGATGCTTAGATTGGCCATAGTCCATTCTCCCGGGTGCAGTCACATGCAGGCATTGTGTGCGTGTGACTGCACATGGACAATCAGAAACGGTTATCTGGCGATCCCCAAAAACACCGCCAGACAACGACCAACTTCAAGCATGATTTCATCGCTGGCCGAACCAAACGCCTCACCGAGTTTGTCCCGCTTTACGGTCATGGCTTTATCTACCATCACCTGCGACGGTTTTTGGATGTTGTTTATCTTGTCTGGTTGAATGGTTACGCGAAACAACGGCGCATCAATCAACGTGCTCGACACAAGCAAGACAGTCACGGTTGCGTGCTCGTTGAATGGGTCGGACTGGATTCACAGGGCTGGTTTTGGCTTGCCCAAATCGCCTTGCATGGCGATGGCCACAAAGTCACCCCGATTCATGCTG
>DILD01000004.1 GCA_002424845.1 Thiobacillus denitrificans
TCGACACCGTGCTGTATTTCGAAGGTGACACCGGCTCGTCGTTCCGCCTGGTGCGCGCGTTCAAGAACCGCTTCGGCGCGGTCAACGAAATCGGCGTTTTCGCGATGACCGAGAAGGGCCTCAAGGGCGTCTCCAACCCCTCGGCGATTTTCCTGTCGCGCCACGGCGAGCCGGTTCCAGGCTCATGCGTGCTGGTCACGCAGGAAGGCACGCGGCCGCTGCTGGTGGAAATCCAGGCACTGGTCGATGCCAGCCATGCGCCGAGCCCGCGTCGCCTCAGCGTGGGCCTGGAGCAGAACCGCCTCGCCATGCTGCTGGCCGTGCTGCACCGCCACGCCGGCATCGCCTGCTTCGATCAGGACGTGTTCGTCAACGCGGTGGGCGGGGTGAAGATCAGCGAGCCCGCCGCCGACCTCGCCGTGCTGGCAGCGATCGTGTCGTCGCTGAGAAGCCAGCCTCTGCCCGACAAGCTGGTGATGTTCGGCGAAGTGGGGCTGGCCGGCGAAATCCGCCCGGTACAGCGCGGCCAGGAACGCCTCAAGGAAGCCGCCAAGCTGGGTTTCACCCAGGCCATCGTGCCGGCCGCAAACCAGCCCAAGCAGAAGATCGCCGGCATGACGATCCACGCGGTGCATCGTCTGGACGAGGCAATTCGGTTATTCAGGGAAGCGTGACAGCCTGGTATGGCCTTTGGCTTGTCCGGTGAGCTGATTGATTGTTGAGGACACGATGCAGTTCCAGGGTTATTACATCAATCTGAGTTCAAGCATCGACCGTGACGCCGAGATGCAGCGGCAATTGAACGCGCTCGGAATGTCGGGACAATACCAGCGGTTTGAAGCGGTTTCCGGTGCCGAGTCTCCCCAACTATTGCAAACCTCATTACCCCCCGGCCATCTTGGCTGCTGGTTAAGTCACCAGGCCGTTTGGGCCCGGGGGAAAGCCGCGAACCGGCATGTGCATGTGCTTGAAGACGACGCGGTGCTGGCCCCCTTCCTTGTAACGGCGCTCAAGGGGATTGAACTGGATGAGGATAGCTGGGACCTGCTGTTTACCGATGTGTATTTTCATCCGCCGCCGACGCCCGAGCAGTTCGTGCGCTTGAGGCAATGGCGGCGGGCTTTTGCCGATAGCAGAAAAATCACGCTAGCCGATCTGAGATATTTGCCGTTCACGGGAACGACCTCCTATCTCGTCAATCGGCGCAGCATTGATAAGCTGATGGCGCTTGTGGATGGGCAGTGGAAGCAGAACAAGACGCTGGATGTCCATTTGCAGGGACTGGTACGTGAGGGCAGGCTTCGTGCATTGGTCACGATCCCTTTCCTTTCAGGGCTGGGGTCGTGCAATGTCGATTCGACCACGGGTAGCCAGGGGCCGGCGCTGGAAGCATTGAATGCCTTTCGTGAGGCCCTGTATTACCAGGCGGATCTGGACGAGATCTACGCGAGAATCAGCCCCTGCGATTGCTCCGGGAATACCGAGCCGTTTTTGGGCATCTATCTGGAGCTCTTGCGCAATGTGCTTGGAAACCTGAAAGTGATCGAGCCGCCCCGCATGGACTAAGGCGGCCTTTATGGGCGCGACCAAGCTCCCGCAGCGCGCGCAGGAACGCCTCAAGGAAGCCGCCAAGCCGGGTTTCACCCAAGCCATCGTGCCGGCCGCCAACCAGCCCAAGCAGAAGATTGCGGGAATGGAGATGGCTGGACGAGGCAATTCGGTTATTCAGGGAAACCTGAGTATGTGCGGTGGGTGTGCAACGAATGAAAAGTCGAAATCGTGGTTTCTGAGCTGAGCTGCCCCCTGTTGTTTCTGTTCCGATTACGCCCTGCAGCTGTGCGATGACCTTATCGGCTGCGGCGGCCTTGACGTTCCGGAAACGCAGTGCAGTGACGACGCCCCCGCAGTGGGGTTGTATTTGACGGTGTTCGAGGGCGCTCCTGATTGCCAACAATGCATCCGAAACGGTTTCCCATGAAGGCATATCCGGCTATGCCCGTGATGCCAGTAGCGCGTTGTAGAAACTCCCCGGCGAGCCGGGCTGGCAAAGGCATTTCCCCCTTTGGGCAACCTGCCGGGAATCCTGAATCCACTCGGCGGCGTCCAGGGCGGTTGCCTGGTACGCTAGATGGGCAGAATACTCAGAGGATATTGTTTTATGCCAGAATTGCATAGCCTCTAAGAACAATATCTGACATGGGTTTTCGTCGTTGATTTTCCGGTTTGTTAATGCTTCTTCGGGGTGAGGGGCGGATCGTGTTTTCCTGGCAGTGCTTGCGAGCCATTAAGCCCATTCGGGCGAAAAAAGAGAAATAGTTCATCCCCCCGATTTTCTTTGGGTGGGGCATTGAATTGTTATACAGGAGGGGGAGGATGAAGGCGAATCTGTGGTTTTACATGCTGGCTGCGGGCAGTCTGCTGAACGGTGCCGTGTACGCTGAGCATGAAGGTGATCCGCACTACACGCCAGCCGGTTTCTTTGATGCCCATGTCTGCAACTGGCCGGAAAAACCACGCTTTCTCATGGCCCTGTTTTCCACGCCGCGCTATGACGAGATCGTCAAGGTGGCCGTGTTTGCGCCGGATGGCGTGCACGTCGGCAATCTTGACTTGACCCGCTTCCGCGCCTTCAAGACTCAATCAGGCCAGGCGAAGCGCGCTTTTATTGCCCACCTCGATCTGCCCGGAAAGGTGCCGGATGGCTGGTATCGGGCGGAAATCGATCTCAAGGATGGCAGCCGCATCGAGGCCCGGGATTACGTCGTTCACCACTTCATGCCGCATCCGGCTGGCATCCATCCCGCTCCGGGTGCGTGGGATGTTCCTGCTTCGGCCGAATTGCGTTGGGATCCAATTCCAGGCGCGAAGTATTACGAGGTTTTCCTGCGAAATGACTGGGAGGGGACGGAGGCCACGTCTTCAGGATTGCTTACCGAGCCCCGCTTTGTCCCGCCCAAGGGCTCGCTCCAGTCCGACGGTGAATATGTGTGGCGCATCCATGCCCGGGACAGCGATGGCAACATACTGTTGGGAGACTTCAATCATGGCTCCCTCAGTCCGGAGATGCGCTTCACCGTCATCAAGTGAAGCGTTAGCGTTTGCGGGCTTTCCAGGTCACGCTGCAGGTCTGCCTCAGGTATTCGAGGGCGCGTTCCATGTGGGTGTCCGGCCAATTGGGGTCGAGATCGGCGAGTCGTTCTTCCGCTTCGCGTCTCAAATCGTCGGTCCAGGATGCCTTCAAGTCTTGCCGGATCGCTTCAGGCGCATGGTCGTCGATGAATTTGATCACGGCCTGTGAATCGAAGCCGCTGGTGCGGAAAACCCGGATGATTTCCTTGCCTTCGCGCAGCAGCATGGCGGCTTTGGGGGGAAGCCCGGTGGCAACGAAGAAGCACACTGTGGCCACGACTGCGGGGTCGTCCGCTTCGCCGTGCGTCACGCGATCCCACTCCTTGGCAACCAGGCGATCGTATTCCCGGACGTCTTCGTCCAGGCTCTCGCGGACGAAATACGTTTCGCCCGACTCGCCGTACAGCAACTTATCGGCCGTGCTGGAGGCGGCGCGAATCTGCGGCAAGTCCTTTTCGATGAAACGAGCCATCGCGCGTTGCGCAAGTTGCTGGAATTCCGTGGGGGCTTCCTTGAGGAAGGCTTTCAGCCGGGCGTCATTCAACCGGGCTTTCGCCGGTTTGGCGGCCTTGATCAAGCCGACGAATGCGGTGCGGGTGGGGATTTTCAATTCGGCCTGGTCGGCAAAGAACACCAGCATGGCGCTGCGGATCAGCGAATCGGCCTCGTCGATGTCGTTGCGGGAAACGCCCATTTTCGTGGCCAGCCAGAACGCGAAATCGATGGTGTTCTGGTGCGCCTGGCGCATCGCCAGCTCGGACCGGTATTCGGCAAGGGGGAGGGTGGCCGCAGCTGTCTTTTCGTCAAGATAGGCGCGTTGGCTCTCGGGCGAAACCGAACGGCCGACGATCAGCGTGCTGTCCGGCATGGCATGGAGCCGCTTGAGCATGTCCGAGCCGGCCTTGGAGTGCGACAGGAAGGTCTTGTCGCGCAGGGAGGCCGCGGCGATCTGCAGGTCGCCCTCCGACAGGTCCTCCAGGTAGAGACTGACCAGGTTCACCATGCGGTGCAGCGCGAGTTCGAGTTCCGGCCGCAAATGCGCGGTGCCAAAGAAGTTGGCGATCTGGACGATGCCTTTCGAGAAGCCTTCCTGGATGCCTTGCAGCTGTGCAGGCGTGAGGATGCCCTGCTGGACGCCGTAACGCAGGGCCTTGTCGAAAAACGGCCGGTTGTCGAAAGTCGCGAGTGCGGTGGTCATGCGTCCCGTCCTTAAATGGCGGACTCTTCTTCGTCGCCCGCCGCCGCTTCGGAACCCGGCGCCTCGGGAATCGACGCCACGTCGAACATCTCCAGCATTTTCTGCGCACGGTCACGCAGGAGGATCATCACTTCCTCGAACGCATCGGGCACGTCGTAGCGAAGCACCCAGGCGGTTTCCATCCAGTCGCCATCGGCGATTTCGGAACGGGAAAGCACGGGCCGCGTGTCTTCGATGAAGTTGCCGAAGGCCAGGCCATGGTCGATTTCCTCGATTTTTTCCATGAGCCAGGTGTTGTGGGTCTTGGCATCGGAATCGGGATCGAGCTGCGGCACAAAGCTTCCGCTGGAGGCGAAGCTGAAGACTTCGTCGTAATGGTCGGCAAAATAGTCGGCCAGCGTGTTGCTGCCCTCCTCGATGTCGGCCATGGCTTCAAGGTATTCGTGTACGGTATCGGCGTCGCGGTGGATGACGGCATTCATCATGGCGCGCAGCCTTTCGCTGGTGCGATCGCCATACTTCTTTTCCAGCACGATCGAGCGGGCGAACTGCTCGGGCGTGACCAGCATGTTCACCACGGATTCCCTGGACGAATCGAATTCGCGCATGACCGCAAGCAGATCCTTGGGCTGCAACTCGTCCAGGATCTCCACCAGCGCGTGATCGCCCTGTTCGTCGGCAATGGTCGCGAGCGCGTGCTCGGCGCCGGCGATATCGCCGGCAAGAATCAACTGCGAGGATTTCAAAACAACCGGGTGCATGCCATGTCCTTCTTGATGAATAGTTGCGCTTAACGATCCAGCGGATCAAATCCCTGCTCGGCGAGCCAGTCCGCGCCGGCCTCGTTCAAATCATCCATTCCGTCCTCGTCGCGGTTTTCGTCGTCCTCTTCCTGCTCCGACTCGCGCATCGGCGCAGACGCCGAATCCTTGCCGCGCATGAATTCCAGCGCGGCGGTGGTGACGAGGAAGGCGTCGCCCCCATCCACCTTCAGTGACGATTCGATCAAGGGCCGGGCCCAGCTTGACACGGTCAGCTCGCTTTCCAGCTCGGACCAGGCGAAGAAAGCGCTGTCACCGGGTTCGCTCAGCACGACCTGCTGCATGACTTCGGTTGAGTTGAAATCAAACGCGCCGTAGAAAGCGACCGCGACCATTTCCGGGCTGAATTCGATCATCGGCAGGATGGCGTCGATCTCCCGGCGCTTTTCGTTCAGGCGCTTTTGCAGCACCGACTTGCCTTCGGAATCCGTCACCAGATCATCGACCTCGTCGATGTAGTTTTTGATGAGATCGGAAAAATAAGGGGATTTTTTCACTGCAGGGCGTCCTGGATGTATTTGCCTGAAATATCCCGGGCGACAGCCAAAGGGTCTTCGATCAGATTGCGTTGCCGGTATTCGTCGTAGGCCTTGCGGCGCACGGGGTCGGAAAGCACTTCATAGGCTTCCTGAACCGCCCTGAAGCGCACCGGCGCTTCCGGAGACTGGTTCTTGTCGGGGTGGTACTGCGCGGCTTTTTTCCGATAAGCGGCCTTGATTGAATCCGCTGTTGCAATGGGCGAGACGCCCAATATTTCATAACTGTCCTGCATAACGCCCTTTTTTAGGTGTCCATTAACCCATCCGTACCGGACCGGGTTCACATGATTGGCAATGTCGGCTTGCTGCCTAGCTCATGACCTGCCCGTGCTCCCGCGTGTCGTGGAACGCCACTTTGGGCCAGCGCTCCTGCGCCAGTGACAGGTTCACCCGCGTGTCGGCGAGATAGACCAGATTGCCGTCGACGTCCTTCGCCAGTTTGAGTGTGTTGGCCTTGGTGAATTCGGCCAGGTGCTGGGCGTCGGGGCAAGTGACCCAGCGCGCGGTGTAGATGCCGGCGTTTTCGAAGCTGGCTTCGACGCCGTACTCGGTTTTCAGGCGATGGGCGACGATCTCGAACTGCAGCGGGCCGACGGCGCCGATCAGCAGGGTGTTGTCGACGAAGGGTTCGAACACCTGCACGGCGCCTTCCTCGCCCAGCTCCAGCAGGCCCTTGTTCAGCTGCTTGGCGCGCAGCGGGTCGCGCAGGCGCGGGCGGCTGAAGAGTTCGGGGGCGAAGTAGGGGATGCCCTTGTACTGCAGCGCCTCGCCTTCGGTGAGGGTGTCGCCGATGTGCAGCTGGCCGTGGTTGTGGATGCCGATGATGTCGCCTGCCACCGCATCTTCCATGCGGGTGCGTTCGTTGGCCATGAAGACCACTGCGTTGGCGATTTTCATGTCCTTGCCGGTGCGGCGGTGGCGCACTTTCATGTTCGGCGTGTAGCGCCCGGAGCAGACGCGGAAGAACGCGATGCGGTCGCGGTGCTGCGGGTCCATGTTGGCCTGGATCTTGAACACGAAGCCGGTGAATTTCGGCTCGGTGGGATCGACCACGCGCTCGACCGCCTCGCGCGGTTGCGGTGGCGGCGCCCATTCCGACAGCGCGCGCAGCACTTCGCGCACGCCGAAGTTGTTGATTCCGGAGCCGAAGAATACCGGCGTCTGCTTGCCGTGCAGGAAAGCGTCGAGGTCGAAGCCGACGCCCGCGCCGCGCACCAGTTCGATTTCAGACAGCAGGGTCTCGGCTTCGAGCGGGAAGCGTTCGCGCAGCGCGGCTTCGCCCAGTCCCTGCAGCGACTCGAACTGCTGGTCGGCATTTTCCTCGCCTGCCTTGAAGCGCAGGATTTCGTCGTGGATCAGGTGGTACACGCCCTGGAAGCGCTTGCCCATGCCGATCGGCCAGGTCACCGGTGCGCAGTGGATTTTCAGGATCGATTCGATCTCGTCCAGCAGTTCCAGCGGCTCGCGCACCTCGCGGTCCATCTTGTTGATGAAAGTGATGATGGGCGTGTCGCGCAGGCGGCACACTTCCAGCAGCTTGATCGTCTGTTCTTCCACGCCCTTGGCGGCATCGACCACCATGATGGCGGCGTCGACCGCGGTCAGTACGCGGTAGGTGTCTTCCGAGAAATCCTTGTGGCCCGGGGTGTCGAGCAGGTTGAACACGCAGTCGCCGTAGGAAAACTGCATCACCGAACTGGCGACCGAAATGCCGCGCTCCTGTTCGACCGCCATCCAGTCGGAGGTGGCGAACTTGCCGCTCTTCTTGCCCTTGACCGTGCCGGCCATCTGGATGGCGCCGCCGAACAGCAGCAGCTTCTCGGTCAGCGTGGTCTTGCCGGCATCGGGGTGCGAGATGATGGCGAAGGTGCGGCGTTTCTTGACGTCGCGCACCAAAGCCGGGTCGCCGGTGTGGGTCGGCGCGGTTAAGCTTGATTCCATCGGGGGAGTACAGACACGGATATGAGGCAGGGAGGCATTTTATTCTACTTTGCCGCTCCCTCCCGCTCTTTTGGTACAGGGCCGGCACCCATCCTGTCCGCTCCGCCGGAAGCGATCATGGACGGGTACGGCTCGACATCGGGGCGTCAGGAAGGTTTTTTCGGCGCCCCGCCGGCGGGGACATCCAGAACCTGCTCGCGCTGGATTTTCCAGCGGTTCCCTTCACGTATCCACTCCAGACGGAGTGTCGTCGCACCGCGGTATGTTGACGATGCGTAGGTCTGCCTGAATTCGGTGATGGCCTTGTCAGGGCCGAGGGTGCTTGTTTTCAGGTTGCTGATGCCAAGCATGATGTCGCCGGGGATGCCCAGGCTGGCGGCCCGTTCGGCTTCCCATTTTTCCAGCGTCTGTCCATTCTCGGGGGTGAAGCTTTTCACGTAATGCGCACGGTAACGCGGGTAGTCCTTGGCTGACCAGGCGGCCACCCATTCGGTCAGCGCCTCATGGACGGTTTCATGCGCGTAGGCCCTGGATTGAGGCGCTGGCGCAAGTTGCTCCGCTGATGGGGGAGGCGTAACGGGCACGGGCCTCGGCGGGGGCGTCATGTCGATGGGTGCCGGCGGAGGGGTGCTGCTGGCGCCTGTAAGGGGGACGGCTGCAGGACACTGGTCGGCCGGGTCGACATCCGGCCGGTCCTGTCCCACGTCCTGAGCGGAGGGCATGCCCTCACGCCCGATGTCCAGGACGGACAGTAGTTTGCCCATGCCCGCCTGCGTCCGCGCATAGGCAATGGCATGGTTGTAGATGGCGTTTACATAGGAACGCCGTGCCGTGAAATATTCGTTCTCGGTGTTGAGCAAATCAAGCAGGGAGCGCTGGCCGATGTCAAATTGCTGGCGGTAGGCTTCGCGGGCTTTTTCGATTGCCAACTGGTGCTGGTCCAGAAATCCAATCTGGCGCGACAGGCTGTGAATGTCATTGAACGCGATGGTCACGGTCTGCCGGATATTGCGGCAAGTCGTATCGCGCTGCTCCCTGGCCGATTCCAGGCGTTCGCCATATTGACGCACCTGGGCCTCGTCGGAGCCGCCCCTGTACAGGTTGTAACTCAGCACCACGCCAATGGTCTGGTCATCGCGTCGTCCCTTGGTGCCCTCGGCATCCTGGGAAAAGCTTTGACTCGCGCGCAGATCGAGTCGCGGGTGCAGGCCGGACTGGCGGCTGCGCACATCGGCTTGCGCAGAACGTACGTTCTCAATGGCGGCCTTGAACGCGGGACTGCCCTGAAACGCCAGCCTTACGGCATCTTCAACGCTGACCGGGAGGCCCTGTTCCAGCAGTTTGGGCGCTTGCAGTTCGTCGGCCGGGAGTTCGCCCACTATGCGCAGAAAGCGCGCGGTGACATCGTGCAGGTTGCTGGCTTCGGTCAGCACGTTGGAGTGGGCCAGTGCCAGGCGGCCGCCGGCCTGCTCAAGATCGACTCCGCGTCCGACGCCAGCCTTGTAACGTTCCTGCAACTGTTTGAAAACCTGCTCATGCTGGTACAGGTTTTCCTGAACCAGCAGCGTCAACTCGCGCTGGCGCAATACGTCGAGGTAGGCCTGGGTGGCTTCCAGCGCGGTCGTTTCCGAAGCGTCGAGCACTTCGTAGTATCTGACCAGCTTGGCATAGGCCATTTTGGCGACTTCGCTGCGGGTGGCGAAGCCATCGTAAATCATCTGGTTCAGCGTCAACTCCGCAGCCCCGGCGGTGAGGCTGGTCGAAGCCGATGCGGCGGGGTTCAGGTATTCCCGGCCGAGGCTACTGGTGAAGTCCACCTGGGGAAGATAACGGCCGCGTACCACATCCTGTTCATGCCGGGAGGCCAGAAAGGCATGCCAGCGGGCCTGAACCTCCGGGTTGCTCACCACCGCTTTTTTGACCACATCCTGTAGCGTGGCGAGGGGCTGGGCCGACCCTAACGCGGGGAGCAGTGCAACGCATGACACAAGCCAAACGAATTTAATTTTTGACATTACCAAAGGCTCACGGGTAAGTTTTGTCGGCCTGGGCTACGCTGCTCTGACAGACACTGAGTAAAGTAAGTATTTTTCGTAAATTCAAGCTAAAGAGGTGAGCCGCCCTCAATTTTAAGCTCAACTCGGGTTTGCCCTGTAATACTTGTTGAGTGGCATGGATCGAATTGTAGCGGCCTTGGTACGGGGGAGCGTGGCCGTGGCAAGCACATATTATAAATTGCTTATATAGAATTCATCATTGAAATTACTGATGCCAACCGTGGTTGATTGATGACAGCGCGCAAAAAGAGGCATTTTCAGGTTCGGGTTCCCGCTGCTGTGTCGGGTGGGTCTTGAGCCGTGCGGATCGCATGGTGATTCAATCTCCAGTCCGTCAATTTAGAAGTCTTGCCCTGAACACAGGCTGGCTGAGGGGCGTCATTTGCCTGATTCTTTTAAATAGTGTTGTGTTTGCGGGGGTCAATTTCGACCGCCTGTTGCAGTTGGCCAATCAGCGTTATGGCGAATCAGGCGTGGCGGCAGTGAACGCCTGGCGCGACATGATGACCCAGGCAGAGGCCCAGCCCGAGGTTGCCAAGCTGCGGCGGGTCAATGAGTTCTTCAACCGGAAAATGCGCTCGGGGGACGACAAGCTCATCTGGGGCGAGCCCGATTACTGGGCTACGCCGCTCGAATCGCTGGGGCAAGCGAAGGGGGACTGCGAGGACTTCGCAATCGCAAAATATGTGACGTTGAAGCTGCTGGGCGTTCCTTCCGAGAAACTGCGTCTGACCTACGTCAGGGCGCGCATCGGGGGCGCGCAAAGCACTGTCGTTCAGGCCCATATGATCCTCAGTTATTATGCGGCGCCCGGTGACGAACCGCTGGTGCTGGACAACCTGATTTCCGATATCCGCCCCGCATCCCGCCGCCCCGATCTGACCACGGTCTTTGGCTTCAATACCGAAGGCCTGTGGGTCGGCGGGGCCGGCGCCCCCGCGGCCAGCGCCACGCAAAGGCTGTCAAAATGGCAATCCTTGCTGGTCAGGATGCGGGAAGAGGGGATCGAATGAAACGTCTTTTTGCACAGGGAAATGTCATGACACTTACCAAGCAACTCTGGCTCGCCGTTGTGGGCATCATGGCCCTCGCCTTCGGGATCGGCTTGCTGGTCAGCGTGTGGTCGGCACAGCAGTATCTGCAAGACCAGTTGAGGCTGAAGAATCTGGATAATGCCAACTCGCTGGCGCTGTCGATGTCGCAAGTCGAAAAAGACCCGGTACTGGTCGAGTTGCTGCTTTCGGCACAATTCGATATCGGCCACTACCAGCAGATCCGGCTTGTTTCGCCGACCGGCGAGGTGATCGTCGAGCGCGTCAGCGATGCCCGGGTCGAGCGCGTTCCCGAATGGTTCGTCAAATTGGTCCCTCTGCGGGCCGAACCGGGGATTGCCCTGGTGCAGGATGGCTGGCGCCAGTACGGCACGCTCACCGTGGTCAGCCACAGCAGTTTCGCCTACCAGGCTTTGTGGCAAGGCAACCTCAGGCTGCTGGGATGGTTTCTGGCCGGCGCGCTGCTGTGCGGCCTGATCGGCACCCTGATCCTGCGCAAGATCACACGTCCGCTGGGTGAGGTGGTCAAGCAGGCCCAGGCCATTGGCGCACGCCGTTTCATCACCATTCCGGAACCGCGCACGCAAGAGTTTCGCCGTGTCGTGCGGGCCATGAACGCGTTATCCGGGCAGGTTCGCAGCATGCTCGAGGAGGAGTCGGCCCAACTGGAGAAATTGCGCCGCGATGCCCAGTACGATGCACTGACCGGACTGATGAATCGCGAGCATTTCATGAAAAGCCTTCAGTTGGCCCTGTCTGACGAACAGTCGGCGCCGGTCGGCACGCTTTTCATTCTTCGCCTGTCCGACCTCATCGGAATGAACAAGACGCTGGGGCGCGAGGCCACGGATAGTTTGCTGAAACGCGTGGCGGCCGCCTTGCTGGCCTACTGCCCGGATCCCGCTTGCCTGGTTGGCCGCCTCAATGGTTCCGACTTTGCCCTGCTGGTGCCCAATGTCGAGTCGGATGCCAGACAACACACGCAGCAGCTTTTCGCGCGCGTGCAGTTGTCGATCAACGACCCCAGCACAGCCACCCAGCACGTGCTTTTGCTGGGGGCTGCCGTATACCATCATGGCGATCCGCTATCGCAGGTGTTGTCGCGTGCCGATCTTGCCCTGAGCCTGGCGCCGCCGGAAGGCGGCAGCGCGGTCGAGGAGGGAGATGTCCGCATCGAATGGAAGCCGGCGTCCAGCCTGCTTGCCAGCTGGCGCGCACTGATCGAATCCGCCCTGGAACAAAAGCAGGTTCAGTTTGCCACCTACCCTGCGTTGAGCGGGCAGGGTGAGCTCATTCACTTCGAAGCCCCCGCCCGCATGCAGAACATGGAGAGCGCCGCGTGGATGTCCGCACAGGAGTTCATGCCGTGGGTCAGCCGGCTCGGCTTGATTGAGCGTATCGATGCGGTGATTTTCGAGCGCGCACTGGATTGGCTGCAAACCAACGAGGGCGCGATTTGCCTCAACATGTCCGGACAGTCCGTGTGCGACCCGCAGCAGGTCGCGCATCTCGCCCGCTCGCTCAAAAATAGATTGCCGCTTGCTCAAAGGCTGTGGATCGACATTCCGGAATTCGTCGCCTATCGGCACGCCGCTGAATTCCGTGTGTTCTGCAATACGCTCAAGCCGCTGGGCTGCAAAATCGGTCTCGAACATGTGGGCAACCAGATTGGCCGCATGGGGGAACTGTATGACGTCGGACTGGATTATCTGAAGATCGACAGCGCAATCATTCGCGACATCGATCAAAGCATGGGCAACCAGACCTTTCTGCGCGGGCTGTGCACCATCGCGCATGCCATGGGCATGATCACCATCGCCGAAGGCGTGCTCAACCAGCAGGAGGCCGACTGTCTCAAGTCGCTGGGCTTCAATGGCATGACCGGGCCAGGCATCCGGCTGGGTCAGGAAACGCCATGACGGAAATGCGCGGGCGGGGTTTCGGGTTGCATGGAGGGGGCGTCGGGGTGAGGGCGATCGTCTTGCAGGGGGCGGGATTGAATGTTTCTGCTTGAAAAAACCGTGGCGCTTTTGCTTGCACCTTTGGGCATGGGCTTACTGCTCGGCGCGCTGGCGTTGGGTGCAGCGGGACTGCGCTGGCGCAGGACGGGATTTTTCCTGGGATGGGTTGCGCTGGTATGGGTGTATGTCTGGTCCACGCCCTGGGTGAGCACTCTGGCGCGCACGACCATCGAGTCCGCCCATCCGGCAAAGCTGGCTGCCGAGGTGGACGCAGCGCCTGTCGCCATCGTGCTGGGCGGCGGGGTTCTGGCGCCGGTCCCGCCCGTGCGGCTGACGCCTGATTTGAGGAAGGCCGCCGACAGGGTTTGGTATGCGGCGCAGCTTTACCATGCCGGCAGGGTTGAACGCATCTTGCTTGCCGGCGGGGTCGATTCGCGGATTGGCGGCATTTCCGAAGCAGCGTCGATGCGATTGTTCATCCGCGATCTGGGGGTACCGGATGCTGCGCTGATTCTGGAAAGCGGCAGCGCCAATACACGCGAGAATGCCATTCGGGTCGTGGAAATGCTGAAGGAATTGCAGGTAGGGCGCGTGCTGCTGGTGACTTCCGCACTGCATATGCCACGCGCAAAACGTCAGTTCGAAGGACAGGGGCTGGAGGTGATTCCTGCTGCGACGGACCACGAGGCGGTGGATACCGCATGGGATATCCGCAAGCTGTTGCCCGATGCGGATTCGCTGGATGGCAGTGGCAGTGCTATCAAGGAATGGGTTGGGCTGTGGGCGGGACGATGATGCAGGGACGAAAGTAACCGATGCCCAAGGTGATGATTGTGCTGAATACGGCATGGAATCTGGTGAATTTCCGGTCCGGGTTGATCCGCGCATTGGTGGAGCGGGGCTATGAAGTGGTAGCGGTGGCGCCGTGGGATGAATACGCCCCCCGGCTGGCGGATTTGGGGTGTCGTTATGTGCCCCTGGCGATGGATAACCAGGGCACGCATCCCGGCCGGGATGCCTTGCTGTTGCTGCGCTTTTATCGGTTGCTGCGGCGGGAACGTCCTGACGTATTCCTCGGCTATACGGTCAAACCCAATGTATATGGTTCGCTGGCTGCGCATGCCTTGGGCATTCCGGTGGTGAATAACATTGCGGGGCTGGGCGCGGTCTTTATCCGTGACAGCTGGCTGACACGGGTGGTCCGCCAGCTTTATCGCATCGCGCTGAGGCGTTCGCGGAAGGTGTTTTTCCAGAACGGGGATGATCGGCACCTGTTCATCGAGGGCGGGTTGGTGAAGCCTTCCGTGACGGACCAGGTGCCGGGCTCGGGGATCGATCTGGAGCGGTTTGCCTACACCGCACGTTCCTCCCTTGTGTCCCTTCAGGGGGAGCGGGCGCCAGTCCATTTTCTGCTGATTGCCCGCATGCTTTGGGACAAGGGGGTGGGCGAGTTCGTGGCGGCCGCGCGCCGGGTTCGGCAGCGTCACCCCGAGGCGAGGTTTGAACTTCTGGGGTTTCTGGAGGTGCGGAATCCGGCGGCCATCTCGCGGGAACAGATGGATGCGTGGGTGGCCGAGGGGGTGGTGCGTTATCTGGGCGTGAGCGATGATGTGCGTCTGCAGATCGCTGCGGCAGATTGCATCGTGCTGCCCTCCTACCGTGAGGGAACGCCTCGCACCTTGCTCGAAGCCGCGGCAATGGGACGGCCGCTTATCGCGACCGACGTCGTGGGCTGCCGCGAAGTGGTTGAGGATGAGGTCAATGGATTTTTGTGCCGGCTCAAGGATGCCGATGACCTGGCGGACAAGATGGAGCGGATGATCGCGCTCCGCCCGGAGGTTCGCGCAGAGATGGGGTGGCGCGGACGAGAGAAGGTCGAGCGCGAGTTCGATGCGAATCTCGTGGTCGACGCGTATCTCAGGGCGGTAAGAGACATTTGCGCTTGAAAGCGCCCGTTTTTGAGAGATGAAGGCTGGCGGGGTGTGGAAAATCGGGATGACGCGATCAATCGGCGCGCCCGGCGACACGCTGTTGGCATGACATGAGTGTGTGATGAAGCTATGCAGTTTGCGTTTGGATTGATTCTTACTTTGTTGATCACGCCGGCCCTGATCTGGGCGGCGCATCATTATGGCTGGCTTGACTATCCGGATGAGCGGAAGCAGCACTCGGGCGCGATCCCGGTCGTGGGTGGCCTGGCGATGTCGTTTGCGATTGCGATTGCGGCGGCCTGGTACCTGTCGGATGCCGATATTTTCTGGGGGCTGTTTATCTCGGTATCGATCATCGTTGCGGTGGGGTTTCTGGATGACCGAAGCGGCCTGTCGGTAACGTGGCGTTTCCTGGCGCAAGGACTTGCAGCCCTGATCATGACGCTGTTTGCCGGGGCGCAGCTGGCAAGCCTGGGTGATTTATTCGGTTTCGGCACCGTTACGCTGGGCATGTTTGCCGTGCCCTTTACGATTTTCGCTGTGGTCGGCATGGCCAATGCAATCAATCTTTCTGACGGCATGGATGGCCTGGCGGGTGGACTGGCCCTGATCGCAACTGTTTTTGTCGCCGTTGCCGCCTATGCCTCGGACAGGGAAAACACGCTCGTCGCCCTGTTGATCCTCGGAGGGGCGTTGTTCGGTTTTTTGTTTTTCAATTTGCGTTTCCCCTGGCGGAGCCGTGCCAGGGTGTTCATGGGGGATTCCGGAAGCCTGATGCTGGGCTTTTTGCTGGCCTGGGCAGCCATTCGGGTGACGCAGGCCGCCAGCAATCCACTGCCACCTGTCGCCGCGCTGTGGTTTTTCGCCATTCCCCTTCTGGATACCGTGAGCCTGATGCTGCGCCGCATCCAGAAGGGGGAAAGCCCGTTTCATCCGGGCCGCGATCATCTTCATCACGTTCTGTTGCGGGTGGGCTACACCGAAGGTCAGGTGGTCCTGTTCATTCATGCCCTTGCAGTGATATTGGGCCTGGTTGGTTTCTTTGGCTGGCGCTTTGGGGTGCCCGATGCGGTGCTGTTCTATGGTTTTGTCGGCCTGTTTGTCCTGTATTTCACTGGCGTGAAGCACGCCTGGAAGCTGATGCGCCTGATCATCTCGCCGCATCGTCCATGACGCCCTTTCCGGGAATGCGGGATGACAAGCCGAGGTGTGTTTCTTGAATTCGTGAGATGACGCTCCGCGTGCTGTTTATGCTGAGCACTCTGTTTCGGCCTGAGAATCCCATGCCTTTTTCCTGCTTATGCGCGCGGTTGCAGTGATCGGTGGCGGCCCCGCCGGCCTGATGGCGGCGGAAGTCTTGTCGCAAGCCGGCATTCGGGTCGACCTGTACGACGCCATGCCTTCGGTGGGGCGCAAGTTCCTGCTGGCAGGGGTGGGCGGGATGAATATCACGCACGCTGAACCGTTCGAGGCTTTCCTGTCGCGCTACGGCGCGCGCGCCGCCCTGATTCGCCCGATGCTCGAAGCCTTCTCGCCGGAGGCGCTACGTGCATGGAGTCTCGGGCTGGGAGTCGAGACGTTTGTCGGCTCGTCAGGCCGGGTATTTCCCCGGGAGATGAAAGCCGCGCCCTTGTTGCGCGCCTGGCTGCATCGATTGCGTGAAGCGGGCGTGCGTTTTCATGTGCGGCATCGCTGGCTGGGCTGGGCTGAAGACAGTTCGCTGCGCTTTGCCGTGCCCGGCGGGGAAGTGGCCGTGAAGGCCGATGCGGTGGTACTGGCCCTGGGCGGTGGAAGCTGGGCGAAGCTGGGTTCGGACGGCGCGTGGGTGCAATGGCTGGCACAGGCCGGGGTCGAGGTGGCGCCGTTGCTGCCGTCGAATTGCGGTTTCGAGGTGGCGGGGGATTGGAGCGAGCATCTGCGCAGCCGCTTCGCCGGCCAGCCGCTGAAAACGGTGGCGCTGCGTTTCACCGACGCGGCCGGCCATCCGCACGAACGCAGGGGCGAACTGATGCTGTCCGATAGCGGCATCGAGGGGGGGCTGATCTATGCGTTGTCGGCACCGTTGCGCGACACGATCGAGGCACAGGGCGCGGTGACGCTGCAGCTTGACCTGGCACCCGATAAAACACTCGAGCGGGTGATTGTCGAGGTGTCCCATCCGCGTGGCGCGCGTTCACTGTCCAGCCATCTGCAAAGCCGCTCCGGGATCAGGGGTGTGAAAATGGCGCTGTTGCGCGAGTTGCTTCCGGCGGATCAGTTAAACGACCCGCTCACGCTCGCACACGCGATCAAGTCGCTGCCGCTCACGCTCGTCCGCACGCGCCCGCTCGACGAGGCGATCAGCAGCGCAGGCGGGGTGCGCTTCGAGGTGCTCGACGAACACCTGATGCTGCGTGAATTGCCCGGCGTGTTCTGTGCGGGCGAGATGCTGGACTGGGAAGCGCCCACGGGTGGCTATCTGTTGACCGCCTGCCTGGCCAGCGGACGTGCAGCGGGGCAGGGGGCGTTGAATTACGGGGCGGAGAGCTGAGAGCGGAGAGTCGAGAGTCGAGAGTCGAGAGTCGAGAGTCGAGAGTCGAGAGTCGAGAGTCGAGAGTCGAGAGTCGAGAGTCGAGAGTCGAGAGTGGGCGGTAGCCTAGGCTTTTGCTCTCCGCTTCTCTCAGACCTTCAGCTCGGGCGGCAGGTGCGGCGCGAGGATTTGCAGCATCTGGGCAAAGACTTTCGGGCTGGCGGCGACGATGTTGCCGGATTCGAGGAAGCCTTCATCGCCCATGAAGTTGCCGACGAGGGCGCCGGATTCCTGCGCGATCAGGCTGCCGGCGGCGAGGTCCCAGGGCTTCAGGTGCATTTCCCAGAAGCCGTCGTAGCGGCCACAGGCGACATAGCACAGGTCGAGCGCGGCGGAGCCGGGGCGGCGCAGGCCGGAGGTGGCGCGCATCATGTCGCGGAACATGTTGAGGTAGGCTTCGGCGAAGCTGAAATCGCGGAAGGGGAAGCCGGTGCCGATCAGGCATTCGGAAAGCTTGGCGCGCTTGCTGGCGCGGATGCGGCGGTCGTTGAGCATGGCGCCGCGGCCGCGGCTGGCGGTGAAGAGTTCGTTCCTCGCGGGGTCGAACACCACGGCCTGGGTGATCTGGCCCTTGTGCTTCAACGCGATGGAAACCGAATACTGCGGCAGGCCGTGCAGGAAGTTGGTGGTGCCGTCGAGCGGATCGATGATCCACTGGTAATCCTCGCCGTTTTTGGCGTCGGCCGCGCCAGACTCCTCTGCTAAAATCCCGTGGTTTGGATAGGCATCGAGCAGGGTTTCGATGATGGCGCGTTCGGCCATTTGATCGACTTCGCTGACGTAATCGCGGTCCTGTTTGCTGCGTACGGTGAGCTGGTCGAGGTCGAGCGAGGCGCGATTGATGATCGCCCCGGCTTTGCGAGCGGCTTTCACCGCTGTATTGAGCATGGGATGCATGGTGTCTGGCTACAGATTCAAAGAACGAACCGCTATTTTACTTGATGACGCTAACTTGATGACGCCGGCCGACCCGAAACTTCTCGCCAATATCCGCATCGTGCTGACGCGCACCAGCCACCCCGGCAATATCGGCGCGGCGGCGCGGGCGATGAAAACGATGGGCTTGAGCCAGCTTGTTCTCGTCGATCCTGCCGTTTTTCCCAACAGCCAGGCCGATGCGATGGCTGCGGGTTCAACCGATCTGCTGGCGCAGGCGCGGGTGTGCACCACGCTGGCCGAGGCGCTGGTCGATACCACGCTGGCGCTGGGCGTGTCGGCGCGCCGGCGCGATATCGTATCCGAGGTGCTGACCCCGCCCGAAGCGGCCACTCGTCTGCTGACCGAAGCCCAGACCGGCCCGGTGGCGCTGGTGTTCGGCAACGAAACCAGCGGCCTGTCGAACGAGGAGTTGAGCCTGTGCCAAGGGCTGGTGACGATTGCCGCCAATCCGGACTACAGCTCGCTCAACCTGGCCGCCGCGGTGCAGGTGCTGAGCTACGAAATCCGTCAGGCCTGGCTGGAGCGGCCCCACTGGCCGCAGCCGGAGATGGACGCGGCGACGGGCGACGAGGTGGAAAAATTCTACGGTCACATGGAAACCGCGCTGGCGGAGCTGGCATTCCTCAACCCCGGCTCGCCCGGCAAGCTGATGCTGAAACTGCGGCGGCTGTTTGCGCGTACCCGGCTGGCAAAGGAAGAAGTAAACATTCTGCGCGGCATTCTGACTGCGGCGCAGGAAGCCCGGCAGGCCGCCAACAGACTGCGAAACCGTGACACTGAATAGTTGACTAAATAAAGCGGTAAACGCATCCTCAACGCATGAATCTGTTCAGCCATCTCAAGGAAGATATTGCCGTCGTGTTCGATCGCGATCCGGCAGCGCGCACGACTTTCGAGGTCGTGACCACCTATCCCGGCTTTCACGCCATGGTGATCCACCGTCTGGCCCACAAGCTGTGGCGCATGCAGTGGAAATGGCTGGCGCGCTTCACCTCGCACATCGGGCGCTGGCTCACCGGCATCGAAATCCATCCGGGGGCGACCATCGGCCGCCGCGTCTTCATCGACCATGGCATGGGGGTCGTGATCGGCGAAACCGCCGAGATCGGCGACGACTGCA
>DILD01000072.1:0-1764 GCA_002424845.1 Thiobacillus denitrificans
GGCTCGGCCAGCGCGCGGCACGCGCCCGTTCGGCCTCGGACCGCGCACTCGCTGCCGCAGCCTGCAAGGCCTGCAAATCGGGACGCTGACGCTGCGCTTCGGCCAGCAGGTCAGCCAGCAAGGCATCGCTTTCGGGAACGGCAGGCGGGGCGGTCTCCCAATCGAGCACCAGCATCCGCGTTTGCGGAATGCCTGCCGCGCGTTTCAGCCCGGCTTCCCGCTTGGCCTGATCGCGCTCCGCAGCCTGACGTGCGAGCGACGCTTCGGCCAGCGCCGCCCGGGCACGCAACTGGTCGGCGTACGAGGCCAACCCTCCGCGCAGCCGCACGTCGACGGCATCGAGACTGGCCCGCAATGCAGCCTCCTGCTGCGCCTGGGCGGCCACCTGCGCGCGTGCGGCGAGCACGGCGTAGTAGGCGGTTTCGACATCGGCCACCGCATCCTGCAAGCTGCGGTTGCTGTTCAGCAGACTGGCGATGAGCTGGTAATGCTGGCGGTCGATGCCGGCGCTGCGCGCGCCGAAGTCATACAGCACATACGCCAGGCTCAGGCTGGGGCCATAGCGATGACGCGTCGGCACGGAAGCCCCGGAACTGGACAGTGCGCGGCTCTGGGTGAAACCGATCTGTCCGGTCAGCGTCGGCAAACTGGCGGCCGAGGCGGCATCCAGCCGCGCCGCCTCGGCCTGGATGCCGAGCCAGGCGGCACGCGATTCGGAACGCTCGCGCAAGGCATGCTCGGTCAGCGCGGCCAGACTGTCGAAACGCAGCGCATCGACCGCTTCGTCCGGGCGTGCGGCCGGTTCGGGCAAGGCACCGGACGGCTGCCAGAACGTCCCGGGGCGCTGCGGCAGGTCGAGCGACGCCGCATGCATCGGCAAGGCGCACAGCATGGCACTCGGCAGGAGGAGGAACAGCGCGGGCTTCAAGATAAGGAGGATTCTAAGCGAGTATCCAGCGACTTCCGCATGCCTGCACACGTTCTGCAGGGCAGGACAGGCACCCCCGATCAAACCGGCTCGACGCCGTCCGGCAATGCGTCTTTCAGGGTCTGCGCCAAGCGTTCGAAGGTTTCGGGAAACGGCGCCCGCTTGCGCCACACCAGCGCGATGGTACGGCCCGGCGGCGGCGATTTGAACGGCCGGATTTCGACCGACTTCCTGCTGACGCGCGGCCCGGCATCGACTGCGAGCGCCGGCAGCAGCGTCAGGCCCAGCCCCATGCCCACCATCTGGCGCAAGGTTTCCAGACTGGTGGCGCGCACTTCCTCACGGCCGCGCGAACCGCTGCCGCACACATCAAGCGCCTGGTCGCGCAGGCAATGGCCTTCGTCGAGCAGCAGCAGTTTCTCGGCCATGATGTCGGACACCTTCAGCGCGTCGCGCCCGGTGAGCGGATGCCCCGCAGGCAGCGCGGCAAAAAACGGCTCGTAGAAAAGCGGTTCGACGCGCAGGCTGTCGTCGGTGACGGGCAGCGCCAGCAGACCGGCATCGAGCTTGCCGTCCAGCAGATGCTCGATGATTTGCGGCGTCATTTCCTCGCGCAGCAGCATGCGCAGGCCGGGGTGTTTCTTGTGCCCCAGCGTCAGCGCGTGCGGCAGGTAATACGGCCCGAGCGTGGGGATCACGCCAAGATGAATCGTGCGCGCCATCGGGTCCTGCGCGTGCCTGGCGACTTCGCGGATGCGCTCGGTCTCCTCGACGATGTTACGCGCCGCCTGCAGGATTTCACGGCCGATCGGCGTGGGCGTGACGCGCTTGAGGCT
>DILD01000072.1:1797-14476 GCA_002424845.1 Thiobacillus denitrificans
GTCGACTGCGTGATGAAACAGGCCTCGGCCGCGCGACCGAAGTGGCCGTGGTCGGCCAGCGCCACCAGGTATTTCAGCTCTTGCAGGGTCATGACACGCGTTCGATAACGTCAATGGCTTCATTCTAGACTATTCATAGGACAAATCTTTATGCATGGTCTTAAATGCAACCTACTCCACTGTGAGTTCAACCAAGGATAGGAGAAGCATCATGTCCGAGAGCAAATGCCCATTTGTACACAAAGCCGGAAGCGGAACGTCCAACCACGACTGGTGGCCCAATCAGCTTCACCTCGAAATCCTGCACCAGCATTCCCCCGAGTCCAGTCCGATGGGGGAAGACTTCAATTACGCCGAGGCCTTCAAGACCCTCGATCTCGCAGCGGTCAAAAAAGACCTGACTGCCCTGATGACCGACTCGCAGGACTGGTGGCCTGCGGACTACGGCCACTACGGCCCCTTCTTCATCCGCATGGCCTGGCATAGCGCAGGCACCTACCGCACCGGCGACGGCCGTGGCGGCGCGGGGCAAGGCAACCAACGTTTCGCGCCGCTCAACAGCTGGCCCGACAACGTCAACCTCGACAAGGCGCGCCGGCTGCTGTGGCCGATCAAGCAGAAATACGGCCGCAAAATATCCTGGGCCGACCTCATCATCCTCGCGGGCAACGTCGCCATGGAATCGATGGGCTTCAAGACCTTCGGCTTTGCCGGCGGACGCGAAGACATCTGGGCGCCGGAAATCGACGTCTACTGGGGAAACGAGGAAAAATGGCTGGACGACAAGGCACGCTATTCCGGCGAACGCAACCTGGAAAACCCGCTCGCCGCCGTGCAGATGGGCCTGATCTACGTCAACCCGGAAGGCCCCGGCGGCAACCCCGATACGCTGGCCTCCGGCCGCGACGTGCGCGAGACCTTCGCGCGCATGGCGATGAACGACGAGGAAACGGTGGCGCTCACCTGCGGCGGCCACACCTTCGGCAAGTGCCACGGCGCGGGTCCGGCCACCCATGTCGGCCCCGAGCCCGAGGCCGCCCCCATCGAACAGCAGGGCCTGGGCTGGCAGAGCAGTTTCAAAAGCGGCAAGGGCGGCGACCAGATCGGCAGCGGCCTGGAAGGTTCGTGGACACCGACCCCGACGAAGTGGGACATGAGCTATCTCGACATGCTGTTCGGCAACGACTGGGTTATCTCGAAAAGCCCGGCGGGTGCCTGGCAGTGGACGCCCAGGCAGGCGACCGACAGCAACATGGCCCCGGCCGCGCACGATGCCGCGAAAAAGGTGCCCATCATCATGACCGATGCGGACATGGCGATGCGCATGGACCCGATCTACGAGCCGATCGCGCGCCGCTTCCACCAGAACCCGGACGAGTTCGCCGACGCCTTCGCCCGCGCCTGGTTCAAGCTCACCCACCGCGACATGGGTCCGAAGTCGCGCTACCTCGGCCCCGAAGTGCCCAAGGAAGACCTGATCTGGCAGGACCCGATTCCCGCCGTCGATCATGCCCTGATCGACGATCGGAACGTGGCCGCGCTCAAGGCCAAGGTGCTGGCGTCCGGGCTGTCGGTTTCCGAGCTGGTCTCGACCGCCTGGGCCTCGGCCTCCACCTTCCGCGGTTCCGACATGCGCGGCGGCGCCAATGGCGCGCGCATTCGTCTCGCGCCGCAGAAAGACTGGGAAGCCAACCAGCCGGCGCAACTGGCCAAAGTGCTGGCCAAACTTGAAAGCATCCAGCGCGATTTCAACGGCGCGCAATCCGGCGGCAAGAAAATCTCGCTGGCCGACTTGATCGTGCTCGCGGGTTGCGCCGGCGTCGAGCAGGCCGCCAAAAACGCCGGCGTCAGCGTGACGGTGCCCTTCGCGCCGGGCCGCATGGACGCCTCGCAGGGCCAGACCGACGTGGAATCCTTCGCCGTGCTCGAACCGATCGCCGACGGCTTCCGCAACTACCAGAAGGGCAAGTACTCCGTCTCGGCGGAAGAACTGCTGCTCGACCACGCGCAGCTGCTGAAGCTCTCCGCGCCCGAGATGACGGTGCTGGTGGGCGGCATGCGCGCCATGAACGCCAACGTCGGCCAGTCGCAGCACGGCGTGTTCACCCAACGGCCCGGCGCGTTGACCAACGACTTCTTCGTCAACCTGCTGGACATGGGCACGACGTGGAAGCCGATCTCAGCAGACGCCGACGTGTTCGAAGGCAGCGACCGCAAGACCGGGGCCAAAAAGTGGACCGGCACCCGCGTCGATCTGGTGTTCGGCTCGAACTCACAGCTGCGTGCGCTGGCGGAAGCCTATGCCTGTTCGGACGCGCAGGAACAATTCGTTCGCGACTTCGCGGCGGCCTGGAACAAGGTGATGAACCTGGATCGTTTCGATCTCGCCTGAGCGCGCGCGGCGGCAAGGCTGTGCCCCCCCCCCGCCCCGTCCGGGGCGGGTTTTTACCGATTGCTTATTTGACGAGACAAACCCATGAAAGCTTTATTGATCAACCCCGAGGCGCGATCCATCGAGCCCGTCGACCTCACCAGCCAGGCCGATCTCGCCAGACTGATCGGCCATGACACGATCGAATCGGACACGGTCGGCAGCGCGGGCGACCGCCTCTATTTCGACGAAGCGTGCTTCCTGCGCGGCACCGCCGGCCGCTTCCGGATCGACACCCTCATCCCGGTATCGGGACGCGCGCTGATCGTCGGCACCGCCGACGACGGCGTCACGCTGCGCGATGTCGCATCCGATATCGAAGACGTGCGCAGCCGCATCCAATACCTTTAACCGAAGGGCACGCACCATGACCGGACACCTGCGCAACAAATGGCTGTTCATCCTGGCGCGCCTGGGCGCCGGACTCGAAGGCATGGTCCTGGAGATGCCGGATTGAATCTGACCGCCGCAGAACAGCCGCCAACCAACGCTTTCAGGACACGGCCCGCACACGCGGCCGATCTGGATGCGGTCAATGGCGTGATCGAACGCGCCATCGCACACTGGCCATTGCCCGAGCGGGTAAAGCGCCTGAGTCTGCCGAGCTACCGCTATCACGCGCACGACCTGATTCATCTTGACCTCGTCGTTTCCGAGGATGACCAGAATCGGCTGGTCGGCCTCGCGGCCTGGGAGCCGGCCCATCCGCGCGACCTGCCTGCCGGCAGAACCGGATTGCTGCTGCACGGACTCTATGTCGATCCGGTGTATCAGCGCCGTGGCACAGGCCGCCGGCTGCTCGAAGCCGCGACCGCCGCCGCCCGGACTCAGGGGCTGGATGGGGTGCTGGTCAAAGCGCAGGCCGATGCCCATAAATTTTTCGAAGCGCAGGGCCTGCGGCGGCTACCGGTCGAGGACCCGTCGCGGGACTATCCGCACAGGTTCTGGCTCGCCATCAACCATTGATACCTCCAATCGGACCGTTCGCTTATTTGCATTTCCCAAACCGCTTGAAATGGTCTTGAATACAAACAAGAAGCAACATCGATACTCAACCCACAGGAGAACGGCCATGATGCTCAATTTGTACAATATCTTTTGCGCCTGGCGGCGCAAGGTGGCCGCCAGGCGCATTGCCGAACAGAACGACGAAGACGTGCCGCTCGGCATCGGATAGGCAACAGGGCATGCTTCATGGCGCTTGCGCCAACCGGACAGCCACTCGGTTGGCGGTCGGCATCTGGCGCGTCGCGCCCGGTGAAGCTGATACGGCATTGCGGCCAGCGCTGTTGGTCTTGATGGCCGGGTCTGCGGTCATCATGATGATGCTGGACACGACCCTGAACTGAACCTGCGGGAGGCAGGCGCCCTGCCCACCCGTTGCGGGCATCGCTGACCTCGACACTCACGCACGCCCGCATTTATTCCCGATGCGGCTGGCATTGGCACTGGACTTGCTTTGAACCCTGATCAAGTCAAAAACAGGGTAGCCCGTGCAATCGCCGATCCAGTCCTACCTCCAGCGCCTGCATGAGCAATTTGCCAACGTGCAGGCAGGCCATGTGGCGAGCTACATTCCGGAACTCACCAAGGCAGACCCCGACTGGTTCGGTATCTGCCTGGTCACGCTGGACGGCAAAGCCTACACCGTGGGCGATGCCGACCAGCACTTCACCATCCAGTCCATCTCCAAACCCTTTGTCTATGCCACCGCGCTGGCGGATCGGGGACGCGATTTCATCACCTCCCGGGTCGGGGTGGAGCCCAGCGGCGACGCCTTCAATTCCATCAGTCTCGATCCCCAAACTGGTG
The DNA here is from genome assembly GCA_002424845.1 of Thiobacillus denitrificans. Classification (GTDB taxonomy): domain Bacteria; phylum Pseudomonadota; class Gammaproteobacteria; order Burkholderiales; family Thiobacillaceae; genus Thiobacillus; species Thiobacillus denitrificans_F. Next base: position 6,041 of record DILD01000072.1, read on the forward strand.
CACCGCTGAACCCGATGATCAATGCTGGTGCAATCGCGTCCGCCAGCCTGGTCGGCGGCGGGACCCCGGAGGCGCAGTGGGCCCGGATTGCATCGTCCATGGGCACGTTCATGGGGCATGAAATATCCGTGGATGAAGCGGTCTACCAGTCCGAAAGCCAAACCGGCTTTCGCAATCGCGCCATCGCCTGGATGCTGAAGAATTTCGGCATCATCGACGGCGAGCCGATGGCCGCGCTGGAAAACTATTTCCGCCAATGTTCCATTCTCGTCAACTGCCGCGATCTCGCCTTCATGGCGGCCACGCTGGCGAACGGCGGCGTCCATCCGCTGACCGGCAAGCGCGCCTTGCCGGCCGAACATGTCGAGCGCGTGCTGAGCGTCATGGCCACCTGCGGCATGTACGACTATGCGGGCAGCTGGCTGTATGAAGTCGGCCTGCCCGCCAAGAGCGGGGTGGGCGGCGGCATCATCGCCGTGCTGCCGGGGCGTTTCGGCATCGGCATCTTTTCCCCGCCGCTCGACGAAAAGGGCAACAGCGTGCGCGGGATCCAGACCTGCAAACAGCTTTCCAGGGATTTCGACCTGCATGTCTTCAAGCATGCCAGCAACCCCGCCATGGCCCTGAGCCGGATCTATACCGGCGCCGATGCCGGCTCGCGGCGCCAGCCCACGCCGCACATGCAGGCGTGCCTGCAAAAGCAGGCCCATCGCATCAAGTATCTGTGCCTGCAGGGGTTCCTTGCGGTGGACGGCATCGAGTACGTCATCCGCCGCATGGGCGAGATGGCGCCGGATTCGGACAGTTTCATCCTGGACATGCAACAGGTCGAGGGCATCGCTGAAAGCGCCGCCATGCTGTTGAACCAGGCCCGCGTCAATTTGCGCGCGGATGGCATCGCCCTGGTGTTCTCCCGACTGCGCGACCGCAAGGCCATCATGGACCCGCTCAGCAAGCCCGCGTATGAAAACGACCATGGCTTTCTCAGTTTCGAGGACAACGATCTGGCCGTCGAATGGTGCGAAAACCGGCTTTGCGATACGCACACGCCGAGCGAGGCCCAGCATGCGCGCCTGGCCGACAATCCGCTGTTCGAAGGCCTGCCCGCCGAATGGATGCGGCAGGTGGAGGCGCTGACCAGCGAACACATCTTCCCCCAGGGCACGCCCATCCTTGAAACCGGACAAGCCGGGGATGGCCGGATCTTTTTCATCACGTCCGGCCAGGTCAGCGTGCTGGTTCCGCTGGGAGACGGCGGTCATCAGCGTATTGCCTCGCTGGGTACGGGCATGAATTTCGGCGAGATGGCCCTGCTGGGCCAGACGACCCGCAGCGCGTCCGTCCATGCCGATACGGCGGTGATCTGCCAGGTGCTGGAAACCGATGATTTCAACCGGCTTGCCGAGCAGATTCCGCAACTGAAGATCCGTCTTCTGGAAAACCTGTCCAACGACCTTGCCCACAAACTGCGGCGCGCCACCAAGTGGATTGCGGCCCTGGCCTGAGGCTGCGGACGGGTTCCTGCTGATCTGGACAACTGAAGTTTAAAGCTTCGTCATTCCGGCGTACGCCCACTGCTGTCCGGAACGATTTTCTGAGGGTGAGTTGAACGCCTCGCATGACAAGACTGCATGGATGGCGACCCAGCCGCCCGACTCGACCATCGCGCTCGCGCCATAAATGGCGCCGGCAAAATGTAGGAGGCCCGCCCCCGGGCCGATGATGTGGAAATCGCGACCGCGCGAACGCCTGCGCCACACTACCGTCAGCATTCGGCCCGGGGGCGGGCCTCCTACATTCAGTTCGCGGAGCATTCCGGGTTCGGATAAAAACATTCTGGACAGCAGTGGGCGTCCACCGGAATCCAGCCTGATTGACTGGGCCCCGGCGCATGTACCCTCTGGGTATTCGCCGTGGAGACCCCTAAAAACATCTTCGTGCCGGATCAATAGCGAAGCGACTCGGCGGTTTGCGTAGCGACGGCGTGGGGCGACGGCTGGTCTGCCAGCGCCAGCGCGTAGATCCGCTGCAAGTCGTCTTCGCTGATGTCGACGAAGGTGTCGATCTGGGACAAGGCATACACCAGGCTGCTGTGCGAAATCATGGTTTTTTCCGTGGCAAGGGCAACCGCCTGGGTGCGGTGATGCCAGCTTTGCGGATAGCGCCGCCAGGCGAACGGATAGTTGAACACCACCGCCACCGCAACCAGCACCACGGCATTCAGCAGCACCGGGCTGAACAGGTAGCCATAGCCGAGCGCATGCACGGTTTCTCCCCCCAGCACGGCATACAACGCGGTGGCGCCGCCCGGCGGATGCAGGCAGCGCAGGCTGTACATGGCGGCAATCGACAGCGCCACCGCCAGCGAAGCCGCCAGCATTGGCTCGCCGCCGAGCCAGCGCGCACAGCTCACGCCGACCAGCGCCGAGACCATGTGCCCGCCTAAAACCGGCCAGGGCTGCGACAACGCGCCGTGCGGCGCAGCGAACAGCAACACGGCGGATGCGCCCATCGAAGCGATCGCCAGCACACCGCCATGACTGCCCAGCAAAAAATGGCTGGTCCACAGCACCGCAAGAATGCCGATCAGGCCGCCGGCCGCCGAAATCCAGTGCTCGCGCTCCGAAACCGAATACGCCAGTCTGCGCACCATCAAGCTTCCCTCCCTGACGGCGCGCAGTCGCCGCTTGCCATGCCCGCCATCAACCCGTGCTCCAGGCGCGCGGACGCCGCATGCCGGCAATCTTGCACGCCTGCTTCACGTAGCCGTAAGGGAACAACTCGAACAGCCGCTTGTGCGCCTCTTTTCCGATGCGCTCGGCCAGATGCCTGATCACGAAGCGGGCATCGGCGATCACCTGGTGCTCATCGTAATAGTCGCGCATGAATCGGATCGCATCCCAGTGGTCATCGTTGAGCAGGATGTTTTCTTCCTGGGCCAGCGCCCGGGCGATGTCCTCGCTCCAGTTTTCGGGTTCGACCAGATATCCCTCGGCATCGCGTTCGGGAATCAAGGTCGCGATATCGGACAGTTGGTTCATGGCAGGCTCCTTATGAAAGGTGACGAGCCTAGTTTAGGGAACCCTTATATATTCATCAAACGATTAATTTTCGTGTCTAATATCGAATATTCCGATAGTTAAAACATGGACACCGAACTCGCCCGCACCTTCCTGATGGTCGCCGCCACCGGCAACTTCGTCGCCGCCGCCAGCCGTTTGCACGTCACCCAATCGACCGTGAGCGCACGCATCCACACGCTGGAAACCACGCTCGGCGCGCGCCTGTTCCAGCGCGGACGCAACGGCGCCGAACTCACGCCGGCAGGCAAGCGCTTCCTGCGCCACGCCAAGAACCTGGTGCGCACCGTCGAGCAGGCCCACCACGACGTCGGCCTGCCGCAGGGCTTTCACGACGTGCTGACCTTGTCGGGCCGGATTGCGTTGTGGGAAGGCTTCCTGCCGCACTGGGTGGCGTGGATGCGCGAGGCCGCGCCGGATGTATCGCTGCGCCTGGAAATCGGCTTCGAGGCCGACATCATGCAGGGCCTGATCGAAGGCACGGTCGACATCGGCGTGATGTACACGCCGACCTCACGCCCCGGTCTGATCGTCGAGCCGCTGTTCGACGAAACCCTGCTGCTGGTGACTAGCGATCTGGCGCGCGGCTGGCCGGACGAAGGCTACATCCACATCGACTGGGGGCCGGAATTCCACGCCCAGTTCAGCGACCACCATCCCGAAATCGGACCGCCCGCGCTCGTCGCCAACATCGGCTGGCTCGGCGTGCAGCAACTGCTGACCTACGGCGGCAGCGGCTATTTTCCGCAGCGCCTGGTACGGCGCTATATCGAAGAAGGGACACTGTGGCGCGTGCCGCACACCCCGCAGTTCAAACTGCCCGCCTGGATGGTGTTTCCGCGCGACAGCGACAACGCCAGGTTGAAACAGGCGCTGGACGGATTGCGCGAATTGGCGCGAGCAGAACAGGCGCGCGACGACTGATCAGGGTTTGTTGGCGCTCCGCGCCGCCGCGTTGCGACAGTGGGCGATCGAAGTCTGCCTGTATTTCAGATCAGGATGTGAAGGGCGCAGACCGGCCAGAAGCGGAAGGTCTGGTTGAATGGGGCGGCACGTTTCTTGTTCGGTTATTGCGGCCATTTACCAACGACTGCGTATTCAGAAATGAATGAGCAATATCGCGATGAATGAAGTGTAGCGTCTCCTTTTTCCATCGATAAAAGCGGGCCATTGGCAAGAAAACCAGCTTCTGCTTATCGCAATATTTTCATTAGGCGGGCCGCAAGACGCTTGAGCCCTTTATCCGTGGTTTGGCATTCCCAAACAATAAGAACCTTCCAGCCAAGTTTCCTCAACAATCGGATATTCGTAGTGTCGCGCGTTACATTTTTATCCAGTTTGATGTCCCAATACTCACGGTTGCTCACAGGGCGCGCTGCGCCCCTGCAGCCTGGATGTTGATGCCAAAAGCAGCCATGAACGAAAACCACAGCTCGACGGCCTGGCAACGTGATATCAGGCGTTCCGGGAAGGTCAGTTCGGTGCAATCTGAAACGGAAGCCTAGTCTGTGCAACAGTGACCGAACCGATTTTTCTGGTACGGTGTTTTTGCTCTTCACTTGAGCCATGATGGCGCTACGTTTTGCGCGGGAAAAAACATCCACAATTCGGCCCGAGCAGGCTTTTAGTCGTCTTCGTCTGAATCAGCCGCGTGACTGTATCGCTGCTCGGCAAGCCATCTAAGCCGATCAGCCTGAGTTAATAGAGCGCGACGCAGCCCCTTTTGAACCTTGCGTTCAGAAATGATCTGTGCCAAACGTGCCATGACTGACGCACGCCGTGCGATGCGCAAATCCGGGTGGTCACGCAGGCGACTGACTTCTTCCGTCACGATTTTCCCCCGAAACGAGGGTGGTGGTTGAATGGGATCTGTAGGCGCGGGCGGCTCTTTCTCATTGAGGATGGCTTTGAAGGCCGATTGCTCAATACATTTCTGGAAAATTGTGTATTCCAAAGCATTGAGGTGAGCTTTGGCCTTCTTCGCAGCCACATCATCTTTTTTGACGCCTTGATATTGGGGGAGCGGCCATATCTCTACGTAGCATACCTCGACCGGGTCTAACACGTTCATTGCCACAGCATCAGTGCGGCGATTCGTTAAATGACGGCGGATACGAGTGCGGAGCATCTCATTGGTTTGCCCGACATAGATCGGTTCGCCGTCGTAGTCGAAGAAAGCATATACGCCCCATTTGTATGAGCCGATTTTGTGCGATTTGCCTGTTCTCGGATCATCAACAGTGGTATCAAGAAAAGCTTGCAAGGCAGCACGTAACGCTTCCGTCTCAAATGGAAGTGACTCGGTGGATAGATCAATTCCAATTTCAACTTTGGATGAAGTTCGACTCATGCTGCAACTCGGGTATTGTTGACTGTAGCTTGAGTATTCATGATTGGATCGAGAAGCGTGCGTGCAATGTGGCTTACTACGGGCACAGCGACTCCATCACCGGCGAGGTGGTAGGCATCGTTATAGCGCGCTGGAAGTTTGTAATTATCCGGCAGCCCCATCAACCGTGCCGCTTCACGAGGTGATAACAGACGGGATCGAATTCGCTCGCCTTGCACGATAAGAATGGTTTGCCGGCTAGAACCACCTGATGGCGTGCGCAAGCAGCCAGATATGCCGTCGAAACGAACTTCCGCACGAACGATACCATCCCTGGTTCTGCGATAGACCGTACCGACTTTTATATTGCCGTCGGCCTGCGCGCGCATGACTTTGCGGCGATTCACGTCCGACATGGATGCCAGTAATTTTGTGGTTTCCTCAGGCGTATGCCATGAGACTCCTGCAGGCTCATTCTCAAGCAGATTTTCAATCGTACCGGGCGCGACATCCGGCATTGGTGGTGTCCACCAACGCCACAGCGCCTGTTGCCGTTTCGAAAGTCGATTGTGCGCACGAATCACTGCACCCGGGTGCCAAGCAGGTGTCGCCGTCCAGCTATGCACCGAATCTGGAATGCGCATGCTGGCATCTATGCCCAAAATGAACAAACGAGGGCGTGACTGCGGGATAAAGTGAACGGCATCAATGACCATCGCGCCGAACTGGTAATTTTCTTCGGTCAGTGCTTGCGCAATGGCGTCGAAATCCTTGCCGTCATGAGATGTCAATGTGCCATACACATTTTCCAGCATGACCATACGGGGTTTGCGTCCTTCGCGATTCAACGAGCGAATCAGTTCCCAGTATCCCCAGAAAGCGCCAGATCGTTTGCCATCAAGCCCAGCACCTGCACCCGCCAGAGAAAGGTCCTGGCAGGGAAACGACCCCCAGGCCAAATCGGCTTCTCCCGGCAAGTCGGCGCTGCTTAGGTCGAAAATATCTCCAACAACCAAGTGATCGCCGCCCCAGTTGCTTGTGTAGGCACGCGCTTTTTTTTCAGAGAGATCATTAGCGAACAGACAATCCCATTGCGCACCAAGACCAGCCCGCGCCATACCGCCGCCAGCAAAAAACTCATAGAAAGTATGCAATGTCGTCCCCCCACTCTGGAATCTGAAGTTTATTACGAAATAGACCTCGCTTAGAACAAGGTTACATATTTCGCGTCTGCTTCGTAAAAATTCACCGGAAAAAAAGGGGCTACCCTTTACTCACCGGTGTAATCGGGCCGAAGGCGGCCCAATCACATCATCCGCGGAGCTGTTGGCATCCGGTCAGGCCGGCTTTTTCGCGACCAGGTCGATCAGTGCGGACATGCCGTGATGGTGGGTGCCTTCGCTGATGACCGATTCGTGTTCATGCAGATGCTGGATGTCCCAGTCGCCGAACCAGGTGCGCAACAATTCTTCGGTGTACATGTTGGCGGCGCTGGGCGGGCCGCCGGTGGCGAATTCGATCTGCTTCGGGGTGTAGCCCTGCAGGATGAGCACGCCGCCCGGCTTGAGGGTGCGGCGGATGCCGGCGATGATGCGGTCGCGCTCGGGCGGCGGGGCGAACTGGATGAAGATGGCCGCCACCAGGTCGTAGGCCGCTTCCGGCCAGCTCCAGTCGAGTACATCCACCAACTCGGTTTCCAGCGTGACGCCGCGTTCGGCGGCCAGTTTTTTCGCCTTTTCCAGCGCCGGCGGCGAGACGTCGATGGCATGCACCTGCGCGCCCTGCCCGGCCAGCCACACGCCGTTGCGGCCCTCGCCATCGGCGATGGCCAGCGCCCGCATGCCGGGCTGGATCAGCGCGGACTGGCTCGCGAGAAACACGTTCGGCGCGGTGCCGAAGATGTAGTCCGCGGTTGCATAGCGCGCATTCCAGAATTCAGAACTCATTTGGCATTGGCTGCCAGCAGTCGCTCCAGCTGGGCCGCCGGGACCATGCCGGGGACCCGAACGCCGTTTGCAAACACGAGCGTAGGCGTGCCCGACACCTTCAGCTGGCTTCCCAGCGCGATGGTGGCGTCGATCGGGTTGGCGCACTTGCCGTTGTTGTTCGGCACCGTGCCGCGCGTGATGTAGTCGTCCCAGGCCTTGTTGCGATCGGGCGCGCACCAGATCTGCTTCGAGGTCTGAACCGCCTTGGGATGCAGGCTTTCGAGCGGGTAGAGGAAGGTGTAGACGGTGATGTTGTCGACCTTGGCGAGCTCGGCTTCGAACTTGCGGCAGTAGGGGCAATCGACATCGGAGAACACGACCAGCTTGCGCTCGCCCTTGCCCTTGACGGTCTTGAGGGCGTTGTTCAGCGGCAGCGTGTCCCACTTCAGCGCCTGCAGCCGGTTGAGGCGCGCCTGGCTCAGGTTGGTGCGGTTTTTCAGATCGATCACATCGCCGGCGAACACGTATTCAGCCTTGGCATCGACGTAGATGAGCTGACCGTCGAGATAGACCTCGAACAGGCCGCTGTAAGGCGTTTTCGTCACCGAAGCGATATTGGCGCCGGGAAACTGCTGCGTCAGGGCCTTGCGGATGACGGACTCGTTGGCCTGCGCGGTCGCGGCAAACATCAGGGTGGCGGCCAGCGCCAGGGAAGTGAATTTCATTCGATACTCCAGGGAAAAGCAAAAGGATCAGGACATGGCCTCGCGCACCAGTGCCGCTTTCAGGGGCGGCAGCTGGTTGACGAGGCTCATCCCGGTGTTGCGCAACCAGGTGGCGCGGCTGTCGGCAAACAGGTGATGCAGGCCGTGGCTCAGTGCCTGCATGCGCTGCACCGGCTCGGCACGCTGACGGGCATAGGCCTGCAGGATGCGCACGTCGCCCAGCGGGTTGCGGCGATGCTGCGCCAGCACGTCGACCAGCGTTTCGGCATCGCCGAAGCCGAGGTTCACGCCCTGCCCCGCCAGCGGATGCACGCCGTGCGCGGCGTCGCCGATCAGGGCCACGCCCGCTGCCACCGCCGCCTCGACCCGAATCA
>DILD01000096.1 GCA_002424845.1 Thiobacillus denitrificans
ATGGCAAACGAACCCGCAAACAGAAAGCCACGGCTCACGTCAGCAGAGTTTCATACCGCCTGCCAGACGGCGGGAGTGACCAGGAAAAGCCGCTCGCGTAGTGCCGCATATGTCGTGCTGGTGACCGGATGGGGCGTCACCGCCGCTGCTACCGCTCATGGGATCGACAAGGCCGGCGTGTCGCGGATCGCCAGGAAGATCGCCGCTGCGCACCGCGAGTGCCCGACGTGCGGGCGTGGGTTTGGAGGAAAATATGAGTAGCACGCTGAAAACTCCTGAGGAATACATGCCAGCGTTTGACGCATTGCGGAAACGCAACAAATTTACCGAAAGCTGGGTGCTACATCTGGAGAGGCGCACAAACCGCCACCGCGAAACATCCGGAGGGCTTTGGGGTTGGTACGAAATATCGCCACTTGGCCTAGAAGTTGGCTACTGGGGCACAGGCAGGGACGATCTTGCCGGCGTGGACATAGCTGCATGGAACAAGGAGGCGGAAAGGCTCAGCCGGGAATAAGCCGTGCGGGCGAGGGTTTGGCCGTTGAAGGCAAAGCGATGATAAGGTATGGTAACTGCACGAAAACCACACCACATGGCCCTATGCACGCCGACTGGCAGCCGATGTACACCGCGCCTCAAACAGGCGGCAGGCTTCGCGCGTACATACCTGGGCGAGGCGATAATGCCGTTGTATGGGCAGGCGAGTGGGTAACTGCTGATAGCACACCGGTTGTGCCTACCGCATGGGCGCGATACCCGGATATCGACGCGCTACCCAACGGCCCACAGATACGGGAGATTATCCGGCACTCTGAGGCGCACCCACAGGCATGGATCGACGCCGAGGCTGTCACCGGCAACCGCGATCAGTGGATCTGCAACCAAGCCGCCGCAGCCGCATGGGCCGCGAAGGCGATCCGCAACGAAGAGCGGGTTGAGGATTGGCGATCCCTGGAGCTGCACAAACGTCCGCCGGCCGCGCAGGGAGCACTGATGGCACTGTTGGGGTGGGATGATTGCGGTGATATGTTGGAGTTGCCGGTGGAGGACTTGCGGGCCATTGTTAATGGCGGCAGCGTCACCGTGCATTACAAAGCGCTGCTGATCGCTCCGGCGGTTATCGCGATGGCTGATTGAGGATTCAGTAAATGGCAAATATCGTATTCAACGTGGCGAAGGGGGCGGTGCAACGCGTATGCCGCTCGCGTCGCTGGCAACGACCCAGCAAACTCGGCGCTTGTTGTCGTGCTGCTCACAGCGGTGATCCATGTGGCATTGGCATCCTATGTCGATGTGCGGATATCGGGTGGTGCGGCTGGTGAAACGTACTCGGTCACAGTGCGCGCTACGTCGGTACAGCAGGCGCGGATAGCAGAGCGTACCGTGTTATTCAGGATTGCGGAGAGGTGATGGCTAGCCGAGCTCCACGTCCCTGCGCTCACCCTGGATGCGGCACGCTGACTGATACTGGTCGATGTGAGCGCCACCCGGCCAGGAAATACGGTTGGGCGCCAGATAGCGAGAGAGGGACGCGCCAACAACGTGGATATGGGCGCGCATGGGAGAGGACCAGAGCTGCAGTACTCCGGCGCGATCGGTACTTGTGCCAGTGCGAGGCATGCAAAGAGGCCAAGCGGCTGACTGTCGCACACGAGGTAGATCACCGCATCCCCAAGGCGCGAGGCGGTACCGATGATCCAGATAACCTATGCGCCATCAACCGTGACTGCCACAGGCGCAAGACGGCGAGGGAGAAGATACAATAGAAGCGGACCGGAACAGCGTTAGCGCGCTGCCCCGGCCCTGACCACCATACGCTGTGTAAGGAGCGAACGATGGATACCGACACGATGGCACGTCAGCCTTTGGCGTGCAAGGTGTGCGGAACGATGTTCACGCCGGAATACGGGGATAAGCGCAGAATGTTCTGCACCAAACAGTGCTCAACGAAGTACGGGCGGAGGATGATCGGCCGCCATCACCGCCACCGCGCTCGTTATCATGGTGTCGAGTACGAGCCAATCCGGGTTTATGAGGTGTTCGAGCGTGATGGCTGGAAGTGCCAGATGTGCGGCCGTAAGACGCCTAAGCAGTTGCGCGGAACGTTTAAGCCTAACGCGCCTGAGCTAGACCATCGCATCCCGATGGCTATGGGTGGCGGCCACTTGTGGGACAATGTACAGTGTGCATGTCGAGAGTGTAATGGGCGCAAGGGAGGAAGGTCGGCAGTTGGGCAAATGCCTTTGTTTATCAATGGGTTGTAGGCGGGGAGGGCAAAGTCCACAACCTACCGCATGGGACCGCTGGGGTAGCCACTTTTCCGGGCCAACAGAACGAGCTAGCCATGGCCAGACCACGCACAGCAACCAACATCCTTGAAGCGCGAGGTGCGTTCAAGGCGAATCCTAACAGGGCGCGCCCGAACGAGCCGAGGGTTTCCGATCCGTTCCCCACGACGTGCCCTGACTATCTCACGGCTGAGCAGGCCGCGTGCTGGCGCGAGGTGTGCCGGTTGTGCCCGGCCGGGGTACTGACCGGCGCAGACCCGATTGTGGTTGAGATCGTCGCCTGCCTGCTGGCAGAGTTCCGGAGAGACCCTGACGCTATGCAGGTTTCGAGGATAACGCGCCTGACATCTGAGATGGGCAAGATTGGGCTTACCCCTTCATCTCGTGCCAGCCTGACCGTGGCTCAGCCCACTGGAAATGAGTTCGACGAGGTGTGATGTACTGGCTCAGGGCTGCGCAGTACGCTGATGACGTTCTGGCCGGCAAGATTCCGGCGTGCGGGTACGTCAAGGCGGCCTGCCGTCGGTTCCGGGCTGACCTGACGCGCAAGGATCTGGTGGCCAGCGAGGACGGGGAGCGTTGGTGCCGGTTTCTTGAGCGCTTGCCGCATGTGAAGGGCAAATGGGCCGCCAAGTCAGAGAAGTTCGCGCTATCCGACTGGCAGGTGTTCTGCACCGTCAACATCTACGGTTGGAAATGGGCCAAGACTGGGCGGCGTCGATTTCGCGAGGCATATATTGAAGTTGGTCGAAAAAACGGTAAATCGTTTTGGGTGGCCGGCCTTGGAATCGGGCACATGGTCATCGACGATGACTTCGGCGCTGAGGTGTACTGCGGCGCCACCACCGAAAAACAGGCATGGGAGGTCTTTCGCCCGGCCAAGCAAATCTGCGAACGATCCCCCGCGTTGCGCGAGAAGTACGGCGTCGAGGTCAATGCCAAGACATTGAATGTCATGGCCAACGGTAGTCGGTTTGAGCCTGTAATCGGAAATCCCGGTGACGGAGCGAGTCCGTCGTGCGCTATCGTGGATGAGTACCACGAGCACCAGAGCTCGCAACAAGCGGACACGTTCATCACCGGCATGGGAGCACGCGAGCAGCCGTTGATGATCTACATCACCACGGCCGGCGCGGATACAGGCGGGCCGTGCTATGAGAAGCGCGCGGATGTAATCAGCGTATTGGAGGGGACAGTACAGGACGACTCGGTCTTCGGCGTAATTTATACGTTGGATGATGGCGACCCTTGGGATACGGTGGAGGCGCTGAAAAAGGCGAACCCGAACTTCGGGATCAGCGTTGATGAAGAATTTCTCAAAGGTCAGCTCGCGCAGGCGCGGCGCAGCGCGGCTAAGCAGGCGGCGTTCAAGACCAAGCACCTGAACCTCTGGGTCGGCGCTAAATCGGCGTGGATGAACATGCTTGCCTATCAGCGCTGTCGGCAGAAAGATCCGAATATCGAGGGCTTCCGGGGGCAGCCGTGCTTTGTCGGCATCGACTTGGCCAGCAAGGTTGACATCGCCTGTGCCGCGATCCTGTTCCCGCCGAACGGGGAGCGCACCACCTACGCCGCATTCGTGCGCCACTACCTGCCTGAGGACCGGGTACTCGAACAAACCAGGTACCAGGCATGGCATGCCGGCGGGTGGCTTACTGCAACGCCGGGAAACGTGACAGATTTCGGGTATATCGAGGATGACCTGAATAGCCTAAAATCCGAGTACGAGATTCTGGAGGTGCCATACGATCCTTTTCAGGCGACGCAGTTTGCCACGCGGATGATGGCGGAAGGATTCCCCATGGTCGAGGTTGGCGCGACGGTGCGGAATTTTTCCGAGCCGATGAAACAGCTTGAAGCGCTTATCCTCAAAAAGCAGATCGCGTTCGAGGCCGACCCTGTGCTGATGTGGATGTTCGGCAATGTAGTTGCTAAGCTTGACCGCAAAGACAATATTTTCCCTAACAAGGAACTGCCGGATGCAAAAATTGACGGGGTTGTCGCGCTGATCATGGCGCTGAACCGCTGCCTGGCCAGACAGGACGGCAACGGCATGGGAGACTATGTGGAATGGCTGGCGCGGGCGTGAGCAGAAAGACCGCATGGCAAGGGCTCCGCCAGTGGCTGATGCTGAAAAAGGCATCGACCCCACTATCCATCCGCGACCCCGAACACTGGCGCAACCGTGAATTTGACTCTTACGGCGAGCCGGTCAACGAGGCAAGCGTGCTGTCACTGGCTGCGGCGTGGGCATGCGTGAACCTGATTGCCGGGACCATCGCATCCCTGCCGCTGATGGTGTACCGCACAGATCGAAACGGCTCCCGCACGCTGGCGCAGGATCATCCGCTGTACAGGCTGGTTCACAATTCGCCCAATGCATTACAGACCGCCGTTGATTTTTGGGAATACTTGGCTGCGTCGCTGGAGTTACGCGGCAACGCTTACGCGCGCATTGTCCGCAGTGGCGGCCGGGTGGTGAGCCTGATCCCGGCATCCGCTTCGGCAATGACAGTACGGAAACTCGACAGTTCGCGCCTCGAATACAGCTGGAACGATGATGGCAAGCAGGTCACCGAGACCAGCGACAACATGCTGCACATCCGTGGGTTTGGCGGATCGCCGCTCGGCGGGCTGTCAACGTTGCAGTTCGGCGCACAGGTGTTCGGCCTATCGCGTGCCGTTCACAGCGCGGCGGGGAGCACTTTCCGCAACGGATTGCGCCCGTCTGGGGTGTTGACGTTTGAGCAGTTTCTGACCACAGACCAACGGGACATTATCGAAAAGCGCCTTGTGGAGAAATTTGTTGGCGCCATGAATGCCGGCCGGCCGATGGTGCTTGAGGGAGGAACTAAGTGGGAGCAACTCACCATCAACCCTGAAGATGCGCAGATGCTCGAATCGCGATCGTTTTCGATTGAGGAAGTCGCGCGGATGTTCGGGGTTCCGCCGCACATGATCGGCCATACAGCGAACAGCACAAGCTGGGGCACCGGCTTGGAACAACAGACGCTGGGGTTCCAGAAATTCACCCTGCGCAGGCGACTAAAGCGAATCGAGCAGGCGCTTGAAAAACAGTTGCTTACAGAGGAAGATAGGTCGCAGGGCGTAACGATAGAATTTTCCCTTGAAGGCTTGCTACGTGGTGACAGCGCGGCGCGGTCCAGCTTTTACCAATCCGGCTTGATGAACGGGTGGATGACGATCAACGAAGTTCGCGCGCTCGAAAACCTACCGCCTGTAGCCGGCGGCGATGTTCCGCGCATGCAGTCGCAGAATGTGCCTATCTCAGGAGGCCCAACCGCATGAACACGAAAGAATTTACCCTCGAAGTCAAGGCGGTCGGCGAGGCTGGCGTCATTGAGGGGTGGGCATCAACGTTCGGCGGAGCGCCGGATGCCTACGGCGATGTCGTTGTCCCTGGCGCCTTCGCCGACAGCCTCGTGCGCCATAAACGGGAAGGCACAGCGCCACTGATGCTGTTCGGCCACCGGGCAAGCGAAGTGCCGATCGGCGGCTGGGATGATCTGGCCGAAGACGGCAAGGGGCTGTGGGTCAAGGGCACAATCGATCTTGACGACCCTCTCGGCGGCCGGGTGCATCGCGCGCTCAAGAACAAGCGCATGCGCGGACTGTCCATCGGCTACGCGACCAAGCGCGAGCAGCGCGACGAAAAGAACCCGGCGATCAACCGGCTGCTGGAAGTCGATCTGTTTGAAATTTCTATCGTTACATTTCCGGCCAATCGTCGCGCCACCGTGACGGCAGTGAAAGCCGAAAGTGAATTGCGAAACCGCCTGGCGGCCGGGGACCGGCTGACAGTGCGGGAGTGGGAGCGGCTGCTCAAAGAGCATTTCGCGCTCAGCAACTCCGAGGCGGAGCGTGCCGTGAGGCTCCACCTTCGGGGCGGCTCGGGGGAACCGAGCGCAGACGACGGCATTGCATTTCTGCGCGCCCTGACGGGCATTACCAATTGAGGATTTGAAAATGAGCGAATCAACCAAAACCGCCGAACAACTGGCGGCCGAATTCAAAAGCGCCTACGACGCCGCCATTGACAAGGTGAAAGCCATCGCGGAACAAGCGCTCGGCGAGGCCAAAACCAGCGGCGAGATCGCGTCCAAAACGAAGGAAGACGCCGACGAAGCGCTGCTGAAAATGGGCACGATCCAGGAGCAGTTCCGCGGCCTGGAGCAGCGCCTGCTGGAGGGACATGTCGGCGGCCAACAGCGTGCCAAGAGCGTCGGCGAACTGTTCACCGAAAGCGATAAGGTCAAGGAGTTCTTGTCGCAGGCTCGCCCCCGCGGCCGCGTTGACATGGAGGTCAAGGCCACGCTGACCAGCCTGACCACCGTGGCTGCCGGCTCGGTCGGCGACGCCATCAACCAGACTCGCCTGCCGGGAATCCTGGAGCTGCCGCAGCGCCGCCTTACGGTTCGTGACCTGCTGACGCCGGGAACCATGGACGGCAATACCCTGGAATATGTCAAGGAGACCGGGTTCACCAACAATGCCGCACCGGTCGCCGAGGGCGCGCTCAAGCCATCCAGCGATATCCAGTTCGACCTGGTGAGCACCAGCGCCAAGGTCATCGCCCACTGGATGAAGGCGAGCCGGCAGGTTCTCGACGACATCTCGCAGCTGCGGTCGATCATCGACCAGCGCCTGCTATACGGCCTGGCCTACGTCGAGGAAGCCCAGCTGCTCAATGGCGACGGCACCGGGCAGAACTTGCTGGGACTCATCCCGCAGGCGACGGCCTATGCGGCGCCGATCACGCTAACTGCGCCGACCAGCATCGACATGATGCGGCTGGCCATGTTGCAGGCGGCGCTGGCTGAGTACCCGGCCACTGGCCACGTGATGAATCCCATCGACTGGGCCTGGATCGAGACGCTCAAGGACGCGGAGGGTCGGTACATCATCGGCAACCCGCAGGGCAGCATCTCGCCGACGCTGTGGGGGCTGCCAGTGGTAACCACGCAAGCGATCGCGGTGGACAAGTTCCTGACCGGGGCATTCCGGCTGGGGGCGCAGGTGTTTGATCGGTGGGCGGCGCGGGTCGAGGTTGCGACTGAGAATGATTCCGATTTCGTTATGAACCTTTTGACGGTGCTCAGTGAAGAAAGGATCGCCCTTGCCGTCTACCGTCCCCAAGCATTTATTTTCGGTGACTTCGGCCGCGTAGCCTGAGGTAAAATGGCAAACGGCGCGGTGGTTGTAGCCGCCGCGCCGTTCTAAACAAACCGAACATGCGGGGTTCGATATGTCTGCCGATCAGTCTAGAGCAAAGGTCACGAAATGTCATGCTGGGTGCGGTGGTGATGTCCAGTACAAGACGAACAGCAAGGTTTATTGCGATCCATGCCGCGCGGAGCGTCGGCGCGAGATGGACAGAAAAGCCGCCGAGGTCCAGCGCCGAAAGCGAGGAATTGCGCCTGTCAAGGGAACGACCATCGCGTGCGAACAGTGCGGCGTCCAATTCGTGCGAAGCGGCATCAAGCGCAAGTTCTGCGCGCCTTGTGCTGACGAAGTGATGCACCAGCGCGCACGCGACCGCGTCAATCGGCTGGCCCGCGAACGCGGTGCGCCACAATTCGGCGAGGAACTGAATTGCAAGCACTGCGGTACCACGTTCAAACGTTCATCGCCGCGCGAGTGCTATTGCGAGAAGTGCAAGGAGCTTCAGAAGCGTAGCGCGCTGCCGCTCCTGAAGGAGGCCGTGAGGAAGTACAAGAAGGAAGTGTGGCTTCCAAAGTACTGGGAAGACCCGGAAGTCCGGAACCGAACCCTTCAGTCCTACAAGAAGTCACGCAACAAGCGGAAGGCCGATCCGGCGTTCACCATCAACGAACGCATTAGCGTAGGCATACGGCAAAGCCTGGCCCGTGGCAAAGGAGGCGCGAGATGGCAGGCTTTGGTGGACTACACCCTTGCCGACCTAATGCGCCACCTGGAGCGCCAGTTCCTTCCCGGCATGACATGGGAGAACAGAGGCGCCTGGCACCTGGATCATATTCAGCCGCTCGCAAGCTTCAACTTCACCACGCCGTCCGACCCGGACTTCAAGGCCGCTTGGAGCTTGCCGAACCTGCGCCCGTTGTGGGCGTGTGATAACCTACGCAAGAGTGCGCAGCGGACCCATCTGCTGTGACGGAGGCTAGAATGAAGCACACCTACCGCGTACTGCGTCAAATGACCGGCGACAAGCCATATTTGCCGGGGGACACGCGCGATCTGACGCCGGCCGAAGCAAAGCACTTGGTGGCCCTGGGCGTGCTCAAAGACCTTGGCCCGGTAAAGACCGAAGCCGAGAAGGCCGCGCCGGCACACGCCAACAAGCAGGCGCCGGCCGTTAAAAACAAGTCGCGAACGTAGGAGGCCGCATGTCTGACGTTGGTTCGGAAAAATTTGCGATTGCAGCGGGAGCCATGTCGCCTGCCATATGGATGACGACATTTGAAACCGGAATCACAGCCATCCCCGCGGCTGGCGGAACGATGCGCGTGTTCAAGTCGACCTCGCCGCGCCTTGACATCCTCGCCGACATCGCCGACGGGTCGCTGTCCTACGCCAACCTGATCGCCGGCACGCAGCCCACACGCAGCACATGGATGCTGTGGGCGCCCGGCGCGGTAACCGCCACCACCAACCAAGGGCCGATTGAATCCGCCGGGGACGTGGCACTCATCGCCACGGCGACCGGCGCGGCCGGGCGGCTTGAGGTGGCCCGATGACCATCGAGCAGCGCGTCGAACGGATGTTCAACGCCGGCGGATCGACGCCGGTGGGTACAGGTTTCCCCCTCGTGCCGTTCGCCTCTCTCCCCGCAG
>DILD01000014.1 GCA_002424845.1 Thiobacillus denitrificans
GGGTTTTTCTACAGCGTCAACGTTTGAACTCACCGGCGCTGCGCGGCTTTATCGCGCAGCGTCCGGTGGAATGATGGGTTGGGCCCATATCGGAACATTGCCTATGAAAGACCTATTACATCGAACCAAATGTGATGTGTGCCATCAGGATCGATACGCATACCACCGCTGCCTGCAATGTACCGGAGATCACCAGTTCCACGGTAATCCCCCCATTTTTAGCAGTCGCCAGAAATGGAGTCAGTTGGCGAGCATCAATTTCTGCATGGGGGTGATGCCGCCGAGTGCCATGTTCGGGCGCTCGTGATTGTACGACCATAGCCAGCGGGTGGCCGATTCCTGCACTTCCTCGATCGAATCGAACAGATACTGCGCCAGCCAGTCGTAGCGCACCGTGCGGTTGTAGCGTTCCACATAGGCGTTCTGCTGTGGCTTGCCGGGCTGGATATGTTCAATGCGTATCCGGCGCGTTTCCGCCCACGCCAGCAACACGCCGCTGATGTATTCGGGGCCGTTGTCGCAGCGGATCACCGACGGTCTTCCGCGCCACTCGATGATCCGGTCAAGGGCACGGATCACCCGCGCCGCAGGCAGCGATAGATCGACCTCGATCCCCAGTCCTTCACGGTTGAAGTCGTCCAGCACGTTGAACAGGCGGAAGCTGCGGCCGTCGCTCAACTGGTCGTGCATGAAGTCCATCGACCATACCTGGTTGACCGCATCCGGCACCGCCAGCGGTTGAGGCTTCTCGCGGATGATGCGCTTCTTCGGCTTGATCCGCAGGTTCAGCTCCAGCTCCCGGTAAATGCGATAGACGCGCTTGTGATTCCAGCCGAACCCCTTCACATTGCGCAGGTGCAGGAAGCACAGGCCGAAGCCCCAGTTCTTCTGGTTGTAGGTCAGCCGTACCAGCCAGTCGGCGATCACCGCGTTCTCGTCCGACAACTTAGGCGTGTAGCGGTAGCAGGTCTGGCTGATCGTAAAATCGGCACAGGCCTGCCGAATGCTTGCGCCCTTGGCTTCCACCGCCCATCTGTCCATCTCGCGGCGACAAGATGGCCTCACCACTTTTTTGCAAGCGCCTCCTTGAGGATGTCGGCACTCATCTGAGATTCGGCGTACATCTTCTTCAGGCGCCGGTTCTCTTCCTCGAGCTCCTTCAAGCGGGACATCATCGATGCGTCCATGCCGCCGTACTTGGATCGCCAGTTGTAGAAAGTGGCCGTACTGATGCCATGCTCACGACACAGCTCGGGAACGGGGGTGCCTGCCTCTGCCTGCTTCAATACGGCGATGATCTGGCTGTCGGTAAAACGCGATTTCTTCAAGGGAACCTCCTCGGGTTAGATTACGAGAAAATTCCACTTCTGACTCCTGCTGTTTTACGGGGGGATTACCGTGATGCGCATGCTTGTCTTGTCGTTGTCTGGAAAGTAGGGGCGGGGCAGGCTGGCTTCGCCGTGCGGCCTTTCGTCAGCGACGGGCCGGTCGCCGGCGAGCGTATGCAATGCCAATCACGGAGCGTCCGCTGGCCGTCCTTCGATGTCCGCCTCGTATTTCTCCAGCCTGTCCATCACCGTTCTGTCGTCCCGGTATTTTTGCCGGAGCGCCCGGATTGCCTGGTCGGCCCCTGTGCAATGGCGCTTGAAGCCGGCAGCGATGAATGCCCTTCGCGTCCTGTCCGCTTCAGACGAGCCTTCCGGCCACGGCTCCTGACGGAAATGCTCGCAGAGTTCGCGCCGCTCGACGTACTCGGCAACCTCCTGCGGGTAGGTTTCTGCCGCCCATGACGGCGCCGCGAGCAGAAGGCCGAGTATCAGCGGGGCTTGATTCGGCATGAGGAACGAGATGGCCATGGTTGCTTTTCCCGGTGGTCTTACGTGCAGCGGCCGGCGCTCCGGCTGCTCTGGCATTAGATTACACTGTTTCGAAACAGGCGCTTTGGTCAGGGCGTCCAGGAAAACCGAATGACGGAACACGCATCGATGACTCAATCCCCGCTGCTGCAGGACACTCAGAATGCCGACTTCATGCGCGCCGCACTGGAACTCGCCCGCCAGGGCTGGAACGCGGGCGAGGTGCCGGTGGGCGCGGTGGTGGTGTGCGGCGGCGAAATCGTCGGGCGCGGGTTCAACCAGCCGATTTCCAGCCATGATCCCACGGCGCATGCCGAGGTGATGGCGCTGCGCGATGCGGCGGCGCGGGTGGGCAATTACCGGCTAGTGGGCTGCACGCTCTATGTGACGATGGAGCCGTGCGTGATGTGTGCGGGGGCGATCCTGCATGCGCGGGTAGCGCGGGTGGTGTATGGCGCGAAGGAATACAAGACCGGCGCGCACGGCAGCATCATCGACGTGTTTGCCGAGCCGCGCCTCAACTACCATTGCGAGATTACCGGCGGGGTGCTGGCGGACGAGTGCGCGGCGATGATCTCGGGGTTTTTCGAGTCGCGCCGGCAGCAGAAGAAGGAGACGGCACAATGAGCAAGTTGCTGATCGAGGTGGATATGCGCCTGCAGCAGTTGTATCTGTGGGAGCCTTATCCGGACGGCGACATGCTGATCCGCCAGTATCCGGTTTCCACCGCAAGCAACGGAGCAGGGGAGCAGAACGGCAGCTATTGCACACCGCGCGGGCGGCATCGCATTGCGGAAAAGATCGGCGCGGGCGCGCCGCTATGCGCCGCCTTCAAGACACGCGAGCCGACCGGCGAAATCTGGACGCCCGAACTCGATGCCGAAAATCCGGGCCGCGACTGGATCCTCACGCGCATTCTGTGGCTGGACGGACTGGAACCGGGCAGGAACCAGGGCGGCACGGTGGATACCCATTCCCGCTACATCTACATCCACGGCACCCACGAGGAACACAAGGTCGGCACGCCGGCGTCGCACGGCTGCATTCGCATGAAGAATGCGGACGTGGCCGAGCTGTTCGATCTGGTGGAAGTGGGGACGGAGGTCCGGATTTCGTAGGCTCGCCCGGCCGATGGATGGCACAGGGCCGAAGCGTGCTAAAGGGAGGGGGTTGTGGGAGGCCCGCCCCCGGGCCGATTGCAGGCCGAGGCGCGTGCAGGCAATCGCGGCGAGCACCCAGGGGGCATAAAGGCACCGGAGCGTGGTTGTTGCCGATTGATCGGCTTACAACCACGGCCTACCCCTTGCGGGTGCTCCCACAAGGGGCGCGGGAAAGCACCGCGCCCGCAATCGATCAGGGCTTAGTTATAACGTCTTTGCGGCGTGGGACGCGGCGCGCTGTTGGTGTCTTTGTGGCGGAAGTTGATGCGACCTTTGGTCAGGTCGTAGGGCGACATTTCGATGGTGACTTTGTCGCCGGCCAGGATGCGGATGCGGTGCTTGCGCATTTTGCCGGAGGCGTAGGCGGTGATCTCGAAGCCGTTGTCCAGCGTGACGCGAAAGCGCGTTTGCGGCAGGACCTCGTTGACGACGCCTTCCATTTCTACAAGTTCTTCTTTTGCCATGGTTTGATTCCTCATGATGGGCGGCCGAGGGCGCGTGATGCCGTGCGCCAGCGCGATGGTGTGCAAAAGATCACAGCCGGGGCTGCGGCAACCGCGCGGGGATGCGCGGTAAAAAGCCAATGAGGAGAGCCGACAAGGTACCCGCGGGGGGCAGAGGAGACTGACCAAAAGATCGATTCGGCGGCCAGTATGGGGCGCGAGGCCTGTCTTGGCAAGGACGGCGGCCGGCGCGCGCGGCGTTGCCGCGGACCGGAAAGCCGTCTGTGGCAGGCAGGGGGCCGTCTCAGCCATCGGGCGGCAGACATCCCGCCGCAGCTGAATTCAATATGCAGGGGGCGGATCGGTGGGCGATTCCCGCGCCTGTATGTTGGCTGGCGTACAGAATTCGCGTGCCTTTGTGCCTATTGTTCAGCCGTTGGGCTGGCCTATGGTCTCAAAAGGAGAAATACCATGAATCAACGATTTGCAGTGCCATTACTGTTGTGTGTGGCTTTGGCTGCAGGCTGCGCCGAAATGGGTAGCCTGGGCGGGACGACTTATGGCGAAACGAGCGGAAGCACCGCGAGCCAGTGGGATCGCAACGGCACCATCGCGCAGCTTGAACGCATCCAGGTGGATGAGAAGTACAAGCTGGGGATAGGCACGGCCGTGGGCGCGGTTGCCGGCGGCCTGTTGGGCTCCACGATTGGCGACAGCACCACCGCCACGGTGGCAGGTGTATTGCTGGGCGGGGCGGCAGGTACCTATGCCGAGAGCAAAATGTCCAAAAAGGATGCGCAACGGATTGCCGTCAACATGGTGACCGGTGGGCGCATCACGGTGACGCAGCCGGTGGATAACCGGCTGTGGGAGGGCATGGCTGTGCGTGTTGAAGGCAGCGGCGAGAGCGCCCGCGTGGTGCCGCGATAAGCAGAGCCGCAATCATCGTCCTTCGATATGCGATCGTCGGAGGATGCGCTCGCGCAGGGTGCCTGCGTGCCGTCGCCGTGCGCGCAGAAACGGCGCTGCGGCAGGCAGGGCTTCGTTTCAGGGAGTGGGCGGAAGCGTTTCGTTCATATCGGATTCGATATGCAGGGTGCGGGTGGGGAAGGCGATTTCCGCGCCGTGGCCCCGGATGATGGCGGCGATTTTCAGCAGCACATCCTGCTTCACCTCGTGGTAGTGCGCCCACTCGACGGTTTTGGTGAAGGTATAGATGAAGAAGTCCAGCGACGAGACGCCGAACTGGTTGAAGTTGACGATCAGGGTGGCGCGAGGGTCGATCTCGGGGTGTGCCTGCAGCATGATTTTCACCTCGGCAACGATACCCGGCATCTTGTCGAGATCGGCATAACGGATGCCGATGGTTTCCTTGATGCGCCGGTGAGTCATCCGGCTCGGGTTTTCCACCACGATGTTGGTGAACAGTGCGTTCGGCACGTAGATCGGATTCTTGTTGAAGGCGCGCACCCGGGTGTGGCGCCAGCCGATGTATTCCACCGTGCCCTCGATGTCCTTGTCCGGCGAGCGGATCCATTCGCCCACGGCAAACGGGCGATCCAGATAGATGGTCAGTCCGCCGAAAAAGTTGGCCAGCATGTCCTTGGCGGCAAAGCCGACTGCAATGCCGCCGATGCCGCCAAACGCGAGCACGCCGGAAATGCTGAAATTCAGGGTTTGCAGGATGGTCAGCGTCGCCACGATGATGACCGAGAAATGCCCCAGTTTGGACAGGGCGTCGACCGTGGTCCGGTCCAGGGGATGCCCCGTCTGCTCGCTGCGGGTGAGGATATTGTGGGAGGCGTGCTTGATCAGCCGGAGCAGAAACCAGGCGAACGCAATGATGATGAGGATGTTGCGCAAGATGAGGAGGGAATCGAACACGGGCACGCCTTTGTGTTCGTAGGCAATATCGATGGCGAAAGCCACGCCCGCCACCCACAGGATGAGCATGAGCGGTTTGCGGGCGGCCCTGATCAAGGCGTCGTCCCAGACAGACGAGGTGCGCGCAGCGATTTTTTCGATATGACACAACAGGTAATAGGCGCCGATATTGAGAACCACAATGGCGACGACGACAGTCAGCACTTGGGGAAGCCAAGGGGCCTCAAGAAAATAAGCCAACAATTTATCAAGCATATTCATGGTGTTCCGTTGTTTATTTAAACTTAAACATCAAGTAATACGGGGCGGGAATAAACGCCTCTGCGGCATGCCTGGCGATTCGAAATGCCCCGTAAGCAGCGCATTCATCAAGTCTCGATGCCGACGACTTCGGCCTGCTCATCCGCGGCAAGCACATCCTGAGTATCGAGTTGATGCTGCAGAACGGCAAGATTCGCTTCCGAGGCGTCGTTGCCCGATCGTGCACGCTGAAGAATGCGCTCGCGCAGGGTGGCCACGGGAACCTGAAAATCCAGGATGCGAAACACGGCCTGGTGAGTGCGAGCGGTTTCGCGCAGCAGGTCGCGCTGCCAGCGCGCGGTGAAGGTGGCATCGACGATCACCGGCCATCCGGCACGCAGCAACGCGCCGGACAACCGGGCCAGATGTTCGTAGGTATGGCGGGTGGCATCAGACGCATAGAGCGACTGGCCGACCGCCGAGCCGCTGCGCGCCAGGGCATCCAGCCCGGCCAGCCGCTTGCGCTCGATGTCGGAACGCAGGCGGATGGCGCCCGGGGTCTGCATCCATTCATGGCTGACCATGGTCTTGCCCGATCCGGACAGGCCATGGGTGATGTCGAGCCGAAGGGGCAGGGGGCGCGTCAGCGTTGCGGCCAGCTCCAGCAGGGTGCGGGCCTCGGCCAACGCGGCGTCATGGTCTGGCCCCTCGGTCTGCCCGGCACGCAGCACGGCAACCTTGGCGCGGACCAGCGCGCGATACACCGCGTAGTAGCGCAGCAGGGTGAGCCCGGCGTGATCGCCGGTCATCTCCAGCCAGACGTTCAGAAACAGCCAGGCCCAGTCCGCGTGACCGCGTTGCAGCAGGTCCATCCAGGTGAACGCGGCCTCGGACTGGATGTCGATCCAGCGCAGGTCGGGATTGAATTCAAGGCAGTCGAACACCAGCAGTTGATCGTCGACCCAGGCCAGGTTGCCCAGGTGCAGGTCGCCGTGGCATTCGCGGATGAAGCCTTCGCGCTTGCGGGCAGCCATTAACGGCGCCAGACGGGCATGCTCGGCCTCGCTCCAGCGTTGCAGGGCGTCGAGTTGCTGCCGATCGCCTGCATCGGTGAGCCTTGCTGCGATCTGCAAGAAATTCTGCGCCACCGGCTGCCAGACCGCCTCGGGACTGCCCCAAACACTGTCCGCTGGCGCAATGGCGCAATCCTGCAGATGAAAACGGGCCAGCGTGGCCGCAATGGTCTCGACTTGCCGCGCCGTCATGCCGCCCTGCGCATCGAGCCGGTCGAGTGTGGCGTCCGGCGGGAACTGGCGCATCTTGACCGCATACTCGAATGCCTCTCCGGCGCCATCCATATGGGGATCGGCCGGTGAGCCGGTGATGGGAACGACATCGAGATAAATGGCTGGCGCCAGCCGCCGGTTGAGGCGAACCTCTTCGCGGCAGGCATGCAGGCGTTTGTCGAGGCTGCTGAAATCCAGAAAACCCAGGTTCAGCGGCTTCTTGATCTTGTAGGCGAATTCGCCGGTGAGCAGGATGTAGGAAATGTGGGTTTCGATCACCCGCACCGGCGCGCTCGCTGGATTGCGGCAGGCAGTTTCGCTCAGGCGCCGAATCAGTTCAGGCTGTTCGCAGGTCAATACTCACCCCCCGTTTCGGTGTTTCAGGCATGGTGGCTTCAAACGACATTCCGCCCTTTGATGAAGGCTGCAGATGCGGAATGGCAGGGCATGGGAAGGGCTGGTCCGGAAAAAACCTCTACCCATGGCGATGAAAGCCGGCTTGGACACAGGCAGAACCCGTAGCCGGTTCCAGTCACGATTTACATCTTGGGATGTCCTTCATGGGCAAAGTTGCCCTCGCGCTTTTCCTGGCAGGCAATGCAGCGCTTGGCGGTGGGATAGGCCTGCAGGCGCGGAAATGCGATATCCACCCCGCAATCGGTACAGACACCGTATCCGCCGTCCTTGACGCGCTTCAAGGCTGCTTCGATATCCCGTATCGCATCGATATGCCGGTCCAGTATGGTCAGATTAAAATCCGCCAGTGCGACCGCCATGGATTCATCGCCGCTGTCGCCCGGTTCGTTGTTGAGCAAGTCGATCCGGTGCTGGTTACCCGAGTTTTCCAGTTCTCCACGCACTTCACGCAGCAGGATCTGGTATTCCTCCTTCAGCTTGGTAACGAGCAGATCGAGCTGTGTTGGGGTCAGTGCAGCCATTAAACCTCCTGTGAAGATTCGAAATGAAAACCTGTGGCTATTATGCGGTAACGGACGACGGTTCCAAACCTTATCCGGCAGGGCGCGCCGCCTGACAGGAGAATTCGATGAAATCTTTTTTAATGCTGTTCGCCAGTCTGGGGCTTCTGGTGCCGATGCCCGGCACCCAGGCATCGCAGGCAGCGTTCGCATCAGGACACCTCATCCTGCCGTCGCCGGTTCTCACCGGCAGCCTTCCGCTGGAGGCCGCGCTCCATCGCCGTCGCTCCGTGCGCAACTTTGCCCCCCAGCCGCTGACACTCGCCGAAGTATCGCAACTGCTATGGGCCGCGCAAGGCATCACCAGCCCCGACGGCAAGCGCACCGCACCTTCGGCTGGGGCGCGCTATCCGCTGGAAATCCACCTGGTTGCCGGAGAAGTGACAGGGCTTCCCCAAGGCATCTACCGCTACCGCCCAGCCGACCATGCCTTGTCCCGGGTGGCCAAAGGCGACCTGCGCACGGCGCTTGCGGCCGCCGCGCTTGGACAGCAACGCTGGATTGCCGATAGCGCTGCCGCAATCGTAGTGACGGCGATTTACTCACGCTCGACAGCAAAGTACGGCGATCGCGGAATTCGTTACGCACATCTGGAAGCCGGGCATGCCGCACAGAATGTTTCCTTGCAAGCCGTCGCGCTGGGACTGGGGACCACGGTCGTGGGCGCCCTCGATGACCGCAAGCTTATCAATCTGCTCAGGCTATCCGCTGACGAGCAGCCACTGAGCATCCTGCCGATAGGCAGAGTCCGGTAACTCATTGTAATTCAATGGGTAGTCCAAAACCGCGACGCGGTTTTGGCGGTCTGGAAGGCCGGTTTCCCCGTGGGCAAATCTTTCCGACTTTTCCTGTCGACTTCGCATAATGTATATTAGCGGTTTCTGATATACCACTCTTTGGAGTAACGCGCTAACTCAAGCCTGCTGCGGGTTCCGCAGCATTCAGACTGGTTGTGTCCATGTCCCTCATTAAACCTGGGGGGGATATGATCAAGTTCACTGTACTGAGTACTAAGGGCGGGGTCGGCAAGACGACATTGGCAGCAAATCTTGGCGCACTCATGGCGGACATGGGGCTGAGAGTTCTGCTTGTCGACGCCGATGTGCAGCCAGCGCTCTCGAAATATTACCGTATAAAACGTGAAGCTCCGTTTGGGCTCACAAAAGTCATCACCACCGGGTATGTCACAGAGGATTGCATCTCTCAGACGGTAATCGATGGGCTCGATGTAATCCGGTCGGATGATCCAGATGGCAGTCTCCAAACCTGGCTCCTGCATCGTATTGATCGAGGCGAGCGCCTTGGAAATGCCCTGAATTCCCCCGCAGTATCCGAAGACTATTACGACTGCGTCTTAATCGACACGCAGGGAACCGTAGGCCCGCTGCAGGACACCGCCGCACTCGCCGCCACGCAGATCATTTCTCCAATCAAGCCGGAAATTCTGTCAGCTCGTGAGTTCAAAACGGGCACGATGGAACTGCTGGCGCGGCTTGAGCCCTCACCAAACTCGAAATACAGGGTAGGGCCGGTCAAAGCGGTAATTTCAATGCAGGACCGAACTGCCGACGCGAGAATCATTGCGGAGTCGATCAGACAGGACTTCATCAAGCTGGGCGGACGGGTCACGGTCCTCGATACGATAGTCCCAGACGCCAAGTCCTACAAGGAATCGGCCACCCTGTGCATCCCTGCGCACCGGCATGAGCCGTCGCGTAAGGGCACGATGCCATCTGCCTATGAAACCATGCACGCTCTCCTCTGGGAGTTGGTGCCGAGCCTTGCAGGGCATTACGCCGGATCGGAGGCAGCACAAGACCAAAGCCGTGACGGAGCTGAAGCATGATGGCGGGCGGAAAGAAAAAGCCCCCACTCATGAACATCCCGAGTTCGATCAAGATGGTGGACTTGGCGGCCAAGCATGGGTTTACCCCAAAGTCCGATTCTGAAAAGCGGACCGTACGGGAGCGCCTGAAACTGGAGGTGTCCAACAGCCTGAACGTGCCGGCGCCAAACAGCGGGAGCGGCCTCAAGCACGACACTGAAGTGGATGATTCGTGGGCGAGTCTTCCCGTAACCACCGTCCACTTCTATGAGCGTAATCCCCGCAAGGCGAACAACGAAGCCTACGCTGAGCTGAAGGAAAGCATCCGGGTCAACGGAATCCTCCAACCCTTGACCGTTACCAAGCGGCCGGGGGAAACCCATTACATCTTGTATGCGGGTGGCAATACCCGCCTGCAGGCCATCCGGGAGTTGTGGGAAGAAACCGCAGATCCGAAGTTTCGCGAAACCCGCGTCATCATCAAAGCCTGGCGCGGCGAGGCTTCTGTTCTGCTGGCCCACATGGCCGAAAACACCCAGCGCAACGACATGACCTTCTGGGATAGGGCCAACGGGATACTGGAGATCAAACGTCAGATCGAGGATGAACGCGGGACATCATTGACCTTCAGGGAGTTTGAAGCCGAGATCAAGAAATTCGGCCTCCAGACTGATCTGCGCACACTCAGCATGTACCGATTCGCAGTCGAAAAAATTGCCGATGTCGGCC
>DILD01000019.1 GCA_002424845.1 Thiobacillus denitrificans
AAAAGGATCAGCCGCTGGTTATCCATGAGACGGGACGCGATTAGTTGGAGGAGGGTTCTGCCGCTGCAGCGGGCGCAGCCGCCGGCCATTTTGCCATGGCGCGGGCGCCGGCACGTTTAAAGGTGCGTGACAGGTCACGCGCCTCGTCGCCGGGGACCGGCTTCGCGATCAGCCTGACGACGAAATCGCAGGCCGGCAACTCCGCGAGGACCTGCCGGAAGCTTTCGCGTACGCACCGCTTGACACGGTTGCGGTCGACCGCCCGGGCGAGCACGCGCTTGGCGATGACCATGCCCAAGCGTGGGTGACCCACCTCGTTGGGGCGCGCCATCACCATCACGTAATCGGTCCGGGCGCGCTGGTTCTCCGCGAACACCCGATCGAAATCGGCCTTCCTGACCAGCCGGGCGTCGCGAATGCGCACGACACCCGCCTTGCCGGAGTGCGTGGCGATCAGACCGCCAGACGCGCGCGGCCCTTGGCACGACGGGCGTTGATCACCGCACGGCCGGCCTTGGTTTTCATGCGGGCGCGAAAACCATGGGTGCGCTTGCGGCGGACGGTAGAGGGCTGATAAGTACGTTTCATGGCAGTTCCTTTCTGGCGGGTTTCGGCCTGCCCGCCCAAGCGGGACGGCCAAACATAAAAAATCTGTTGAAAAACCGCGTATTAGACCCGCTCCACCAAGAGGATGTCAAGTTTGCCCGTGCTCCCCACGCTGCGGCGCGGTTCTTGCGCCTGTGGATAACCTCATCGAAGGGGAGTAAGATTCGCGCTTGAATCTTATGCAGCTTTACGCCCCCACCCACACCACTATGGATTCCTTCTGGGACCTTTGCCAAGAGCGCTTCCGCGCCAATCTGACCCAGCAGCAATTCAGTACATGGATCAAGCCCCTGGTTTTTGAAGATACGGGGGACGACGTGCGCATTCTGGCGCCGAATCATTTCGTCATGGACTGGGTCCGCGAAAAATTCGCCGAACACATCGACGGCTGGGCACAGGAATTTTATGCCCGTCCGGTTGCCATCACCTATGCGCTGGGCAAAAAAATCAGCGGTTCGCGCGCTCCCGCTACTGCTCCCGCGCAAAAAAACACTTCCCACACACCCGTCAGCGCACCCGCTGCCGCCCAACTGGGGCTGCGGATCAATCCGGGCTTCAATTTCGATAATTTCGTTTCCGGTCGCGCCAACCAGCTGGCACGCGCTGCTGCGCTGCAGATTGCCAACAATCCCGGTTTGGCCTACAACCCCCTGTTCATCTACGGCGGCGTGGGGCTGGGTAAAACCCACCTGTTGCAAGCCATCGGCAACACCGTGCGCCAGGCCAGCCCCGATGCGCGCATCAGCTATATCCACGCCAACGATTACGTGGACGATGTGGTCAAGGCCTATCTGAACAAGCAGTTCGACGATCTCAAGCGCCGCTATATGTCCCTCGACCTGCTGCTGATCGACGACATTCAGTTTCTGGCCAAGAAAGACCGTACCCAGGAAGAGTTTTTCTACGTCTTCAACTCGCTGATCGAGAACAAAAAACAGATCGTCATCACCTGCGATACCTTTCCCAAGGAAATCAGCGGGCTGGACGATCGCCTGAAATCGCGCTTTGCCTGGGGCCTGACGGTGGCCGTGGAGCCGCCCGAACTCGAAATGCGCGTCGCCATCCTGCTGGCCAAAGCGCGGGCTGAAAATATCAAGCTTGACGAAAACGTCGCCTTCTTTATCGCCAAACAGGTGCGCTCCAACGTGCGCGAACTGGAAGGCGCGCTGAAACGGGTGATCGCCTTCTCGCGTTTCCACGAAAAGCCGATCACACTGGAACTGGTCAAGGAAGCCCTGCGCGACCTGATTGCTTCAACTTCGCGCATCGTATCGATCGAAAACATCCAGAAGACCGTCGCCGACTTCTACAAGATCAAAGTGGCCGACATGTTTTCCAAGAAACGGACGCGCAATCTGGCCCGTCCGCGCCAGATTGCCATGGCGCTGGCCAAGGAACTGACCAACCAGAGCCTGCCGGAAATCGGTGAATCGTTCGGTGGCCGCGATCACACCACCGTGATCCATGCTTGCCGAAAGGTGGCCGAGTTGCGTGAAACCGAAGCCGATATCGGGCGGGATTATCTGGTGTTATTACAAAGCCTGACAGGCTGAGGATGAAATGTGGATAAAGTGGTACGCGCCCGAGAAGCAGGAAAAGCATCCCCATTCCTCCCGCGTAACCCCGCCTTTACCCACACCCTAAAAGTGATGGTAAAAGACTGTTTTAATTAACTTAAAAGGCTTATCCCCAGATTTCAGCCGCCTTTATTATGATTCTCAGGAATATATAAATGCTATTAGTACAAAGCGAACGCAATGCACTCCTGACTGCCCTTTCTGCTGTGGTGGGGGTAGTCGAACGGCGTCATACCCTGCCGATCCTGTCCAATCTGCTGCTTGAGAAAAAAGGGGATACCCTCACTCTGCTGGCAACGGACCTGGAATTACAGGTCAGCACCCATCTCGATGCTCAGGCAGGCGAAGACTTCGCCATCACCATAGCGGCACGCAAGCTGTTTGATATCGTGCGCGCGCTGCCCGAAGCCGCCAAGGTCAAGCTCGATACCAAGGACAGCCAGGTCGTGCTGAGCGCAGGCAAATCCAGATTCACCCTGCAAACCTTGCCGGCCGCGGATTTCCCGCGTGTCGAAACCGGTGCCGGCCTGGGCGAACCGATCCAGTTGCCGCAAAAAACGCTGAAGCGCTTGCTGCAACTGGTGCAGTTCGCCATGGCCAGCCAGGACATTCGCTATTACCTCAATGGCATGCTGCTGGTGCTGGATGGCAAGCATCTGCGGGTGGTGGCCACTGACGGTCATCGCCTGAGCTATGCCGAAACCGAGCTGGAAACCGCAGCCGAAGCGCGCGAAGTGATTATTCCGCGCAAGACCGTGCTCGAACTTTCCAAACTGCTGGGAGAGGTCGACGATGCGGTCGAACTGCGCATCGGCACCAACCAGGTCACGATCACTTTGCCGGGTACCGAACTGGTCACCAAGGTAGTCGATGGAAAATTCCCCGACTACCAGCGCGTGATTCCGGTCAATCAGCCGCGTCATTTGAAAGTCAATCGCCAGAGCGTGATTCAGGCATTGCAGCGTGCAGCCATTCTCTCGAACGAGAAATTTCGCGGCGTGCGTCTGGTGATGAGCGAAAACACGCTGGGTGTCGTATGCAACAACAACGAACAGGAAGAAGCGGCGGACGAGATCGAAGTCAGTTACAACAGCGATCCGCTGGATGTCGGATTCAATGTGACTTACCTGCTGGATGGTCTAGGCGCGGTCAGTACCGACGAAATCACCTTATCGCTGGGAGATGCCAACAGCAGCATGTTGTTGACGAGCGAAGCCGAACCCGGCTTCAAATACGTCGTCATGCCGATGCGCATCTAGGTTCGTCACGAGACCGATTCCACTCCGTAACAAACGACAGGAACCCCGCATGCGGGGGAATACACCACCATGAGCAAGAAGCCCGATAACGCGTTGCCCGAAAACACGAACGGCGGTTATGACGAAGACAGCATCCAGCAGCTGGAAGGCCTGGAAGCCGTACGCAAGCGCCCCGGCATGTACATCGGCGATACGTCCGACGGGACCGGCTTGCATCACATGGTGTTCGAGGTGCTAGACAACGCCATCGACGAGGCATTGGCCGGCTGGTGCGACGACATTAAGGTCATCATCCATCCAGACAATTCCATTTCGATTTCCGACAACGGTCGAGGCATTCCGGTCGGCGTCAAATTCGACGATAAGCATGAGCCCAAGCGCTCGGCGGCAGAAATCGTGATGACCGTGCTGCATGCGGGCGGCAAGTTCAACCAGAACAGCTACAAGGTGTCGGGCGGCCTGCACGGTGTCGGCGTGTCGTGCGTCAACGGCCTGTCGAAATGGCTGAAGCTGATCGTGCGCCGCGACGGCAAGAAATACGCGATGACCTTCAACCAGGGCAAGGTGCTCGACCGCCCGGTCGAAATCCAGAACGGCGTCGAAGTGTCGCCGATGCAGATCGTCGGCGACACCGAAGGCCGCGGCACCGAAGTGCATTTCCTGGCCGACGAGGAAATCTTCGGCGTAGGTCAGGTCGTGTTCCACTTCGACATCCTCGCCAAGCGCATCCGCGAACTGTCCTTCCTCAACAACGGTGTGAAGATCGAGCTGATCGACCATCGCGACGGCAAGACCGAAAACTTCGCGCATTCGGGCGGCGTGAAAGGTTTTGTGGAATATGTCAGCCGCCTTAAGAATCCGCTGCACCCGAAGATATTCCATGCGGTCGGCGAGAAGGACGGCATGACCGTCGAAGTTGCCATGCAGTGGAACGATAGTTATTCGGAATCCGTGCAGTGCTTCACCAACAACATTCCGCAACGGGACGGCGGCACCCATTTGACCGGCCTGCGCATGGCGATGACCCGGGTGCTGAACAAGTACATCGAGGAAAACGAAGTCGCCAAGAAAGCCAAGGTCGAAACTACCGGCGACGACATGCGCGAAGGCCTGACCTGCGTGCTGTCGGTGAAAGTGCCCGAGCCCAAGTTTTCATCGCAAACCAAGGACAAGCTGGTGTCGTCCGAAGTGCAGCCCGTGGTGCAGGAAGTGGTCGGCCAGAAACTGGCCGAATTCCTGCTGGAAAATCCCAGCGATGCCAAATTGCTGTGCGCCAAGATCGTCGACGCCGCTCGCGCCCGCGAAGCCGCTCGCAAGGCGCGTGAGATCACGCGCCGCAAAGGCGTGATGGATGGATTGGGCCTGCCGGGCAAGCTGGCCGATTGCCAGGAAAAGGATCCCGCGCTTTCCGAAATCTACCTGGTCGAAGGCGATTCCGCCGGCGGCTCCGCCAAGCAGGGCCGCGACCGTAAGTTCCAGGCGATCCTGCCGCTCAAGGGCAAGATCCTCAACGTCGAGCGCGCACGTTTCGACAAGGTCATCGGCAGTCAGGAAATCGCCACCCTGATCACCGCGCTGGGTACCAGCATCGGCAAGGACGACTACAACCCGGACAAGCTGCGCTATCACCGCATCATCATTATGACCGATGCCGACGTCGACGGCGCGCACATCCGCACCCTGCTCTTGACCTTTTTCTATCGCCAGATGCCCGAACTGGTCGAGCGCGGCCACATCTACATTGCCCAGCCGCCGCTCTACAAGGTCAAGCACGGCCGTTCCGAGCGTTACATCAAGGACGAGCACGCGCTGAAGGAACACCTGATGGCGGAAGCGATGAAGGATGCGGAACTGACCCCGATGGATGGCGCCATGCCCATCATGGGCGAGGCGCTGGAAACCCTGGCTCGCGAGTATTTCCTCGCCGAGGCCGTCAGCGATCGCCTGTCGCGCCTGCTGCCAGAAGATGTGTTGCAGGCCTTGATGAAAATTCCGCGCCTCAGTCTCGCCGACAGCGGCGCCGCCATGATGGCCGAGGCAAGCCTGGGGGCCGCGCTCGACGCGCAAAAATACGAGATTGCAGCCGAATACATCAGCGATTCCGACAGCCATCGGTTGCGTATCACGCGTCACTCACATGGCAATGCCTATGTGAATTTCCTCGAAGCGGATCTGCTGGAATCCGGCGATTACAACCAGCTCGTCAAGGTCGGCGATTTGTTGCGCGACCTGATTGGCATGGGCGCACGCGCTAAACGCGGGGAAAAGGAAGCGCCGGTACTAAGCTTCCGCGAAGCGATGGATTGGTATCTCGCCGAAGTGAAGCGCGGCATGAGCATCCAGCGCTACAAGGGCCTGGGTGAAATGAACCCGGCACAACTGTGGGAAACCACCATGGACCCCAAGGTTCGCCGTCTGATGAAAGTGCAAATCGAGGACGCCATCTCGGCCGATCAGATTTTCACCACCTTGATGGGCGATGAGGTCGAACCGCGTCGTGCCTTTATCGAAAGCAACGCACTGGGCGTGCGCAATCTGGACGTTTAAA
Source organism: Thiobacillus denitrificans (assembly GCA_002424845.1). Taxonomy (GTDB): domain Bacteria; phylum Pseudomonadota; class Gammaproteobacteria; order Burkholderiales; family Thiobacillaceae; genus Thiobacillus; species Thiobacillus denitrificans_F. The sequence goes on from DILD01000019.1 coordinate 5,991, forward strand.
AATTGCAGGTTAGGAAAGAAGGCCAACCAGACAGGTTGGCCTTTTCTTTTGAAATATTTTGGTAATGGGTGCGGGAAGAAACTTGATGCTGGACCAACGGCGTCCAATTAGACGCGTTTCTCGTCAAAAACATTAATCGAAGATTGAATAAGGATAGCCAGTGGGAAAGTTGCAAGAACTGCTTAAAAATACAAATTGGCAACGTTTGCGCGAGCAACAGAGCCAGTTGCAGCAATCCACCCAGCATGCGCCAGACAATCCGGATGTCCGCCGGAACCTCGTTTTGCTTGATGCAATGCTGTCAAGCGCGGCAGAAATCATCGACGGCGTCGATACGGTCCCGCCCGCCGAGCAACGGGCGCACTCAAGCCGGGTCATCAAGATCACCGTTCCGGCGAAATGTTTTTCGTTTATCTCGGGTGCGCCGAACGAGTGCAGGGTAACGCTGTCGGCGAGCGACATCGAGGAGATCATCAAAATCTCGCTGCTTGCCAAAACGTACGGCTTCAAATCCATTACGCTTGGCTTTGATGGCGCCGAATTCTGTTTGAAGGAAAGCGGAAAAATTCTGTGCGGGGGGCAGGATCACGATCTGGAAATTCTTGCCGCACAAGATGAGGGAAATGGAGAGCTGGCTTTTTTTCGCGTATCCGGATCATCCCCGGACGGCGATTTGGTGTCGTCCGGCATGATCGACATCCCTGCCAGTTTCGAGACCAGGCCCGATGAGGCGATAGACTGGCTGGAACAGCACTATCGATGTGTCGGGGTGGCGGGATAAGCGCCGCGGATATTTACCCAGCGCGCCCTGCGGGCGCACAAGCAAAGGCGGCCCGCGCCAATGGGACGGGGGCCGCATGATTCCGGTTCAGGCCGGTGTCGCGGCATCGCCGACCCAGGCCAGCAAGGTGTCGCGCAATTGCGCCGCCTCTACCGGCAGCATCAGGGCGGCATCGATGCGCAGGCGTGCGCGCACCTTGTCGAGCACGGTCTGGTGGGTGGCTTCGTGGAACACCTGGGTGCGGGTGTCGGGCGAGCTTTGCGCTGCGGGAAAACCGCCCCCCGGAAAATTCTAGAGGCGGCATTTGTTACTGATTAGCCGAATCGTGCTGGTCAATTTGGGTCGCGTGCCATCTCGTCACTCATGTGCCAGTAGAAGTGCAGCTGAGCCAGCCGGCCGCTACCAACCGTGACCTGCTGAACCTGGCTTTGACCCGCGGCCTCGGCGGTAGTCTTGTAGCGGCCTGGCGCCAGCTTGGCAAAGAACCAGGGGCCATTCGAAATGGTTTCGAGAATTTTCTGGCCCTTCATATCCGCGATAGAAAGCTTGACGTCCGCAATGTAGGCTCCTGAACCCTTCGCGGCAAATACAAGTTTCAGGTTGTAATCGCCGGACACGTCGCTCAGCGCTTGGCGCTCCTCCAGGCCGAACCCGCCACTGACATGGGGGATGCCACCTTCGGCGACCGGCTGGTTTGAATCAGCCGCGCCAGCAAGTAACGGTCCAGACAGGCTTAAGACAAGTATCCAATGTGCCTGTTTTTTGAGCTTCATCATGGTCTCCTGGTGTGAAGGCCACGCTAAACATTAGGGTAGCCCCGTCAAGTTGTTTTAGCTGGTCTTGGTATATACACAAGATAGAGCATGTGAAACCACGGCACGAATTCACGCAAATATTCGCCGAAGTGACATTATTTCGCGGCCCCGCACCATGCAAAAGCCCGGCATTGCCGTGGCACACTGGGCTTTTTACATGGGAAACCAGCCGCTCATTCTTTCCTAGCCATGATCGGCAGCCCCGCCTCCTTCCATCCGAAAAACCGTCGCGGAACCAGTAGGTGTTCTTCCATCCGGCCTCGATCGCCATGACGGCGGATTTGTAGCTCGTTCAGACAGAGGCGCTGACCGATACGCGCCTGAAAAACAGGGGGCCCTGCGCGTTGGTTTATGCCGGGAGGCTTGTTAGAATGAATAACACCCGCCAAGGCTCTTGTGCGCATCCTTAAACCGGCGGGTTGATTCTTGGAGGAAGAATGAAGACCACTGTCAGCCTCAACAGGAAAGTCATCAGGGCCGTGCAAACCTCCATGCGGATTGAAGGCTGCAAACCGACCCAATCCGTCAAAATCAAGGCGCAGGCAAAAGCCCTGATGGAGCAGCGGCGTGTCCAAGTATCAGTTCCGGGAAAGTGCATCTATCTTCCCGGTACGGATATCCCGAAGAATCGCCTGGGAATAGCCGAAGCCGACCTGCTGCACGAAATCGAAGAAACCCTGCTGCAGCAGGCCTATCAGATTTTCATCGCCGAACTGCAACCCGGCACCCGTTTCGACGAAACCTACTTTAAATCCCTGCACCAGCGCACCAGCGCACCTGGGCCAGCCTGTACGACTGGGCGGGTGAATACCGCGGCGTAGACATGAGCAAGGGCGGCTCGCTGTTCTGCCGCGCCGCGTTTCTGGACAACGAATCCCGACGCCTATTCCAGCAACTGGAGCAGGAAGACTTTCTCAAACAGGCAGCCGGCTGGCCGAAGGAAAAACTTGCCGAACGCCTGGCGCATTACCAGTGTGAACTCATCGCCCTGCATCCGTTCTACGAACTGAACGGACGCATCACCCGCCTGTTCTTCGACCTGATCGCCATTTACAACGGATACGACCCCATCGACTATAGCGATGCGCTCGACGAAGCCGAGGACGAGGCCAACACCTACATCCAGGCCTCCATCTCCTGTGTCCGCGCCGCGAACAATAGCCGCTTGCGGCAAATCATCCTCGCCGGCTTGAACAAGGCAGAAGCACTGTGAGTTTCCCGGGTTACTCCGGGTACAAGGACATCCGCGGGTAAAACGATCGGCGGCTTTTTCGCCCACCAGACGGCCACAAAAAAGCCCGGCAACACCGGCCTTTCAAGTGTTTCCTTTAGTTTTCAGCTCAAATCGAAACAGGCGGTTCCAGCCATGTTTGCAATGTGGCGCGCAACTGCTCTTCCTGCACCGGCAGCGTCAAGGCGGCATCGATGCGCAGGCGGGCGCGGACCTTGTCGAGCACGGCCTGGTGGGCGGCTTCGTAGAACACCAGGATGCGGGTGTTGGGCGAGCTTTGCGCCGCGGCCAGCAGGGATTCGAGGTTGGAGAGGCGGTCGCGGAAATCGGTCTGGTGGTAGAAGTCGGCGACGATGACGGCCGGCGGGGATTTTCGCAGCAGGCTGATGGCCTTGCGTTCGGACCATTCGGTGACGACGGTGTAGCCCAATTCCTGATACAGCTTTTTGTAGCCGGCCGTGCCGATGAAGGCATTGACCATGAGCAGGCTGGGGGCCGAACTCATGCCGCGGCTTTTTTGCTGGCCGGCTTCTTCGTTTTGGCGGGCGCCTTTTTGGTTGTTGCCTTTTTCGCGGCGGGCTTCTTCGGCTTCTCGTCAGCGTCGGCGGCTTTTGCTTTCTTCGTCGCCGCAGGCTTGGTTGCGGCCTTTTTCACCGGCTTCTTGGCCGGGCCCTTGGCCGCGCGCGCGGCAATCAGGCCGAGCGCCTCGTCCAGCGTGATTTCTTCCGGCGTGATGTCCTTGGGCAGGGTGGCGTTGGTGCTGCCGTGCTTCACGTAGGGGCCATAGCGACCGCTGCGCACGGTGATGTCCTTGCCATCGTCCGGGTGCGGGCCCAGGGTTTTCAGCACCGAGGCGGCCGAGTCGCCGCCGCGCGCCGCGCGTTCCATGACCAGCACTTCAAGCGCGCGCGGCAGGTCGATTTCATACACGCTGTCGGTCTTGGGGATCGACTTGAACTTGCCGTCGTGCAGCAGATACGGTCCGAAGCGGCCGTTGTTGGCGACGATGGGCAGGCCGGTGGTCGGGTGATGCCCTACTTCGCGCGGCAGCGAAAGGAATTTGAGCGCCAGTTCGAGCGTGGCGCTTTCCAGTGGAATCTCTTTCGGCCACGAGGCGCGGCGCGGTTTCGGCGCCTTCTTGTCTTCCGGCATCTCGCCGATCTGTACATAGGGGCCGAAGCGGCCGGACAGCAGCTTGATGTCGAGGCCGCTGGCCGGGTCCTGGCCGAGGATGTTGTCGCCCTCTGCGGTGGCGGCGTGCAGCGGCCGTGTGTAATCGCATTCCGGATAGCCGGAACAGCCGATGAAGAGGCCGCGCTTGCTGGCTTGCATGAATAGCGGCTTGCCGCACTTGGGGCAGGCTTCCAGAATCGGACAGCCGCGCTCGACGCCCTGCTTGGCTTTCAGGTCGCCGTCGAATTCGCTCCAGAATTCGCCCAGCAGGCGCGTCCACACCCGTTTGCCGTTCGAGACGTCGTCGAGCTTGTCTTCCAGCCTGGCCGTGAAGTCGTAGTCGACGTAGTGGCTGAAATGGCGGGTGAGAAAGCAGTTGACCAGGCGGCCGATATCGGTCGGCTGAAAGCGCTTCTTCTCCAGCAGCACGTACTCACGGTCCTGCAGGGTGGTAATGATGCTGGCGTAGGTGGAGGGCCGGCCGATGCCATATTCCTCCAGCGTTTTCACCAGGGAGGCCTCGGTAAAGCGCGGCGGCGGTTGCGTGAAATGCTGCTCGCCGTAGAGACGATCCACTGGCAGGGTTTCGCCTTCGGTGAGCGCGGGTAATTTGGATTCGCCTTCCTCGTCCTCGTCGTCCTGGTACACCGCCAGGAAGCCGGCGAAGGCCAGCGTTTGACCGGTGGCGCGGAAGGTGCCCTCGCCCACCGTGATGTCGGCGGCGACGGTGTCGAACTGCGCGGGTGTCATCTGGCAGGAAACGGTGCGTTTCCAGATCAGTTCGTAGAGCCGTGCCTGATCCTGTGTCAAAAATGACTTCACGGCCTCGGGTGTGCGCATGACCGAGGTCGGGCGCACGGCTTCGTGCGCTTCCTGCGCGTTCTTGGTCTTGGCCTTGTAGGCGATCGCGGCAGGCGGCAGAAACGCCTTGTCGAAGTTGGCGCCCACATACTTGCGAATGTCCGTAATGGCTTCCTGCGCCAGGTTGACCGAGTCGGTTCGCATGTAGGTGATGAGGCCGACCGGGCCTTCGCCGAGATCGATGCCTTCGTACAGCTGCTGGGCGGTGCGCATGACGCGATCCGTGGTCATGCCGAGCTGGCGTACCCCGGCCTGCTGCAGGGTCGAGGTGGTGAACGGCGCGCCGGGATGGCGGGCGCGGCGCTTCTTCTCGATGCGCATCACGCGGGCGTCTTTTTCTTCCAGCGTCGCCAGCCATTCCTTGCTGCGTGCTTCGTGCTCGACCGTGAACTGTTCGAGCTTCTCGCCCTTGAAGTGGGTGAGTTTGGCGACGAAGGGCTGCGCGCCCTTGTGCGTGTCGAGGTGCAACGTCCAGTATTCGCGCGGCACGAAGGCTTCGATCTCGAGCTCGCGCTCGACGATCATGCGCAAGGCCGGCGATTGCACGCGGCCGGCGGAGAGGCCGGGGCTGATTTTTTTCCACAACAGCGGCGACAGGTTGAAACCGACCAGATAGTCCAGCGCGCGCCGCGCCTGCTGCGCGTCGACCAGATCGGTCGCGATCTCGCGCGGATGGCGCACGGCATCCTGGATGGCGGATTCGGTGATCTCGTAGAAGGCCACGCGCTTCATGGGCGTCTTGACCTTGCGCTCTTTGAGGATTTCGCTGATGTGCCAGGAAATCGCCTCGCCTTCGCGGTCCGGGTCGGTTGCCAGCAGCACTTCGTCGGCTTTCCTGGCGGCTTTGACGATGGCCTCGACGTGCTTGGCGTTGCGCTCGATGACCTGGTATTTCATGCTGAAATTTTCGGTATCGACCGCGCCGGTTTTCGGCTCCAGGTCGCGCACGTGGCCGTAGCTGGCGAGGATGTCGTAATCGGGGCCGAGATATTTCTTCAGCGATTTGGATTTGGACGGCGATTCGACAATGACGAGTTTGGACATTTTGTGGGATTAGTGCAGACGTCCTGGCTCGTGATTCAGCAGCATGTCTTCCAGGTGGGTGAAGTGCTCGATCAGGCCGCGGCTCCACAGCACGATCAGGGTCATCCAGCGCACGTGTTCGGGTTCGATGTCTTCGCCGCCCAGCGCCATCAGGCCCGAAATCACCCACTCGCGCGACTCGGGGTCGATCACTTCCGCGCTGATCAGATAGGCCAGTTCGTTGCGGCAGGCGTCGTTCAGGCGTTCCAGCTCTTCGGGGGCGTAATGGCGGTCAAAGGCCAGCGCCAGCCGTTCATGCGTGGCGCTGGCGGTCAGGTTGGCATACCAGTCGAGCGCGGCGTTGATGTCGGCTTCCTCGAAGCCGGCGGCAAACAGGCGCTTTTCCAGCGCATCGCGATCGGGCGCCAGTTCCGCCATGCGGAAGCTTTCGTAGAGATAAACCAGGATGTCGAGCATAGTGTCAGTGAATTTTTTGGTAACGCCCGCCGGGCAAGGACGCGATTCGACCTTCCAGTTCAAGCGTCAACAGCTTCGCTGAAAGCGCATCCAGCGTCAACCCGGTTCTTTGAGCCAGGGTGTCGGACGTGGTCGGCGCGCCATCCAGCGCGTCCAGCACCGGGTCTGATAGGGTTTCGGCCAGCACAGGCGGTGACAGCCGCTGCTGCCAGGCCAGCTCGTCGAGAATGTCGGCGGCGGACTCCACCAGTTTGGCGCCCTGCTTGATCAGGGCATGGCAGCCGCGCGAAAGCGGGGAGTGGATTGAACCGGGAATGGCGAACACATCGCGTCCCTGCTCGGTGGCCACGCGCGCGGTGATCAGCGAACCGCTGTTGGGCGCGGCTTCCACCACCAGCACCCCGCGACTCAGACCGCTGATGAGGCGATTGCGGCGCGGAAAATGGCCCGGCAAGGGGGCCGTGCCGAGCGGAAACTCGGACACGATCAGTCCGCTTTCGGCCAGCTGGTGCGCCAGCGCCTTGTTGCGCGCGGGGTAGATGCGGTCGAGCCCGGTGCCAATGATGGCGATACTGGATCCGGCGCCGGCCAGGCCGCCGCGATGCGCGGCTGCGTCGATGCCGAGCGCCAGGCCGCTGATGATGGTTAGCCCGGCGTCGGACAGGGCCAGGGCGAACGCTTCGGCATCGCGCATGCCTTGCGGGGTGGCATTGCGGCTGCCGACGATGCCGAATGCGGGCTGCGCCAACAACGCCCGTCGACCCTTGCAATACAGCATGGCGGGCGGGTCGGCGATTTCCAGCAGGGTTTTCGGATAGTCCTCGTCCGCCAGTGTCATCAGGCTGTTGCCGGGCTGGGCCAGCCAGGTGTGTGCGGCCTCCATCAGGGCCGGATCGGGTTCGGCCAGCAGCGCGTCGCACAGGGCGGCGGACAGGTGTGCCTTGAGCGCACTGCGTCCCGAAGCCAAAACGGCCTCCGGAGAACCGAAGGCCGTCAACAGGCGGATCAGACTGGTGTTGCCGACGCCGGGGGCAAGGGCCAGGCGCAGCCAGGGGTCAAGCACGCTCGATGCGCCGGTTGTGAGATTCAGGGGTTCGTGACCGTATCGAGCAGGTATACCGGCCCATCGGACTGCATGATCAGCGCGTAGGACACGCGGTCGAACACGCGGTAAACCATCACCAGGCCGCTGCGCGCATCGGGCAGTTTGATGGTGTTGCCGTTATGAACGCCCAGACAGGTGCTGCGGAAGGCGCTGTGCATATCGGCGATCTGATCGTAGGTCACCTTGCCGTTCTCTTTCAGGCAGCGCACATCGCTGTAGAGCCAGGCGCCGTCGTAGGGGACGGCCTTGCTGTTTCCATTGACCCAGGTCATGCGCTCTTTTTCATCCTGGGTGAGCGTGACCGCCCGCCCTTCGCGGAGCACGGCGAGCACATGGCCGGGCTCGAGGCCGTCACGGCTGCCGCGGTTGAGGACCACGGTCTGGTAGCGTCCGCTATCGGTCAATCCGCCGTAGGCGGAAATGATGCGGCCGCGGATTTTGGCTTCGGGCGCGTGCGGCAGGTATTCAAAGGTGGTGCTGTCATCCGCTTTCACCAGTTTGTCCTTGGGCAGGATTTCCTGGACCGATTGCGTAATGCGGATTTTTTGTGGCCCGCCTTCCACCAAGGTGCGCGCATCGCCCAGGTATTCCACTTCATGGCCCAGCACTTCGCCGGTTTCCGGGTCCTTGAGCGCCTTGCCGGGACGCAGGATGTTCCAGTTGGTGACCCCCGGCGCGCCGCCGGTGGCAAACGCGTCCTCACCCGCGCCCAGCACCACGCGCTCGGTGTTGCTGCCCAGAATGAAGGGGGCGCTATCGAGCGCGCCTTGCGGGACGACGCGCGGCTGGGACAGGAAGGGGTGAATTGCGCGAATCGGGATAGCCGGGATGGTCTCGCGCTCGATGCTGGTCACGCGAACGCCGGGCGACAGCTTGACCGTTTGCATGTCATCGCCGCTCTTGACCAGGGACAGTCGGGGTTCCTTTCCGCTGCGGTCGAGCACGATGAGGTCGCCTGGATAAATCCGGTGCGGGTTCCTGATGTCGTCGCGATTCAGTTTCCAGATTTGCGGCCAGCGCCACGGATCCTTGAGGAAACGGGCGGAAATATCCCACAGGGTGTCGCCCTTGACGACGACATACGTGTCGGGCGCGTTGTCCTGCAGCTTGATCGTGTCGGCCAGCGCGGGCATGGCCAGCAGCAGGGCGAGTGAAACAACGAGTTGACGCACGGGGAAACCCTCCATTTAGACCTTGTCTAACACCGCATTGAAATAGATATACTGTGCGCCTAGCTAACGGTTATTCGCCGCCTTATATTTAGCGCTGCACGCCATTTAGACGCAGATTTTGCATCAAAGTGTGCGCCCAGCCCATTCATTCGTAAAGATTTTTATGGCAAGACTCGACATTCTGCATTATCCGGATGCGCGCCTGCACACGGTAGCCAAGCCCGTGCAGGCGGTGGATGCGCGCATCCGCACGCTGATCGACGACATGGCTGAAACCATGTATACCGCGCCCGGCATCGGTCTCGCGGCCACTCAGGTCAATGTTCATGAGCGCGTGATTGTCATCGACATTTCAGAAACGCACGACGAGCTTCGCGTGTTCATCAACCCCGAAATCATCGCCCAGTCCGGTCGCGAGGAAAGCGAGGAAGGCTGCCTGTCGGTGCCCGGCATTTTCGACAAGGTCCAGCGTGCCGAGCGTGTCACCGTGCGCGCGCTCGATCGCGAGGGCAAGCCGTTCGAGCTCAAGGCCGACGGCCTGCTGGCAGTGTGTATCCAGCATGAAATGGACCATCTGGTGGGCAAGGTGTTCGTGGATTATCTGTCCAGCCTCAAGCGCAACCGCATCAAGTCGAAACTGCTCAAGCAGGCGCGTGAGCATCGTCCCGACGCTCCGCCGCAGCGCGCGTCGCTCTGAGCACGATGCGTATTGTCTTTGCCGGCACGCCGGCTTTTGCGGCCGCGTCGCTCGATGCCCTGGCGGATGCCGGGCATGACATCGTTCTGGTTCTGACGCAGCCCGATCGTCCCGCCGGCCGTGGCATGAAACTGACGCCCAGCGCGGTCAAGCAGGCGGCCCTGGCGCGCGGCTTGCCGCTGGATCAGCCTGCCAGCCTGAAAACGCCCGAGGCGCAAGCCGGACTGCGTGATGCGAATGCCGATGTCATGGTGGTTGCGGCGTATGGATTGATTTTGCCGCAGGCGGTGCTCGACTTGCCGCGTTTCGGCTGCCTCAACATTCACGCTTCGCTGCTGCCGCGCTGGCGCGGCGCGGCCCCAATCCAGCGCGCGATCCTGGCGGGCGACACGGAAACCGGCATTACCATCATGCAAATGGACGCGGGCCTCGATACCGGGGCGATGCTGACCCAAACGCCGGTGCCGATTCTGGAAACCGACACCGCCGTCAGCCTGCACGACACGCTGGCGGCGGCGGGCGCCCGTGCCATCGTGGCGGCGCTGGCGGACTATTCCACCCTGGTGCCCCGGGCGCAGGATGACCGCCTGGCCACTTACGCCGCCAAGCTCAGTAAAGAAGAGGCACAGCTGGACTGGCGCCAGCCTGCCGAAATTCTCGCGCGTGCGGTGCGTGCCTACAATCCGGCACCGGGGGCGTGGACGCTGCTGGACGGCGCGCCGCTGAAAATCTGGGCGGCGCAGGCCTGTGCGGAAAGCGGTCAACCGGGCGAGGTGCTTCATGCCGAGGCGGATCGTCTGGTGGTTGCCTGCGGCGGCGGCGCGCTGAGCCTGCAGACGCTGCAGCCGGCGGGCAGCAAGCGAATGGCCGTGGCCGCGTTTCTCGCCGGGCATCCGCTACAGCCGGGCACCCGTTTGGGCCGCTGAGACCCTGCTATCATCCGCCGCTTGTCGTTGCGGCCGGAATCCCATGAATCAACCGATGGATCGGGCATGACCCACTATGCGTAATCTGCAAAAACTGGCCGCGGGCGCACTTGAGGAAGTGCTGGACGGTGCGGCGCTGCACCAGGTGCTGCCGCACCGTTTGCAGCATCTGGACACCCCGGGTGAGCGTGGGGCGCTGCAGGACATCGTCTATGGCAGCCTGCGCTGGCTCGGGCGCCTGGACGCCTGGCTGGACGCGCTGCTGGAACGGCCGCTGACCGATCCGCAACTCGGCTGGTTGCTGCGCGTGGCCATTTATCAACTTGCCTATACGCGTGCGCCGGCACACGCCGTCGTGCACAACGCAGTCAATGCCGCTGGCGAAGGCTGGCGGCGCGGACTGGCCAATGCGGTGTTGCGCAATTTTCAGCGGCGTCGCGCCGAACTGGAAAAAATGGCCGATGAGCAGCCCGCTGGCCGCTGGTCGCATCCGGACTGGTGGATCGCCAAACTGCAAGTCCAGCACCCCGGGAACTGGCAAGCCATTCTCGAAGCCAGCCTGCTGCATCCGCCCTTCACCCTGCGCGTGAATCGCCGTCAGGGTGACGCAGCGGCCTATTTGCAGCGTCTCGCCGAAGCCGGTTTGCCCGCGCGCCAAACCGGTCCGGACGCCGTGACGCTGGACAAGGCGGTCGCGGTGCACGCCTTGCCCGGCTTCGACGCAGGTCATGTGTCGGTACAGGATGCCGGCGCGCAGTGGGCAGCCCGCCTGCTGGATGCGCAGCCGGGTGAGCGCGTGCTCGATGCCTGTGCTGCGCCAGGTGGCAAGACCGGCCATATTCTGGAGCGTGCGGACGTTGACCTGATTGCGCTCGATGTCGATGCTGCGCGCCTGGCGCGAGTACAGGAAAACCTTGACCGGTTAACGCTTTCCGCCACGCTGGTACAGGGCGACGCGGCGCAGCCCGATGCCTGGTGGGATGGCCGGCCCTTTGATCGCATCCTGGCCGACGTGCCGTGCAGCGCCTCCGGTGTGGTGCGCCGCAATCCGGATATCAAGTGGTTGCGCCGCCCTGAAGATATCGCCCGGTTTGCCGGGCAGCAGGCCGACATGCTGGCGTCGCTCTGGCGACTGCTGGCCCCGGGTGGTACATTGCTTTACGCGACCTGCTCGATATTCCATGAAGAAAATGACGGGCAGATACGCGCATTCATGACGCGCCACGCGGGAGAGGCCGAACGCTGTCCGCTTCCAGAATCCTTATCCGACGGGTCGTTGTTGCCTGATGCCGAGCATGATGGTTTTTTTTACGCCCTGCTGCGCAAGATCTGACCCGGCGCTCCGCTGGCTGGCCGGGCTGCTGCTCGGCTGCTGGCTGGCGGTCTCCGGCAGCGCGCTGGCCAATGACAGGAGCCAGGTCAGGCAGGCCGTCATCCTGCCTTCGCTGCAAGGCTATGTGCTGGATGCGGACATCAACATCGTGCTCAACCGCACGTTGGAAGATGCGCTGACCAAGGGCATCAACCTGCATTTTCTGCTCGAACTTGAATTGAGCCGGCCGCGTAACTGGTGGTTCGATGAGAACATTGCCGAACCGGTCCGCAAGATGCGGATTTACTACCATCTGCTGCTGCGGCGCTATGTCGTTGAGTCCGGCTACACCACGCGGACCACGGCCACGCTGGAAGAGGCGTTGGCCATGCTGGGGCGGGTGACCGACTGGCAGGTGCTGGATCGCGGGCTGCTCAAAACCGGGCGGCGTTACGATGCCCGCCTGCGCTTGCGACTGGATACCGCGCAACTTCCCAAACCCTTGTCCATTAGCGCGGTTTCCGGCGACAAGTGGGATCTTGCAACCCCGTGGTATGGCTGGTCGTTCGATGCGCCCGCCTTCCCTTCGCCTTCGCCGCCTTTGCCCTGATGCGCCGTCTGATTGCTGTCGCCCTGGTTCTGGGCATCGTATTGCTGTCGCTGCTGTTCTATGCCAGCAGCGACAGCAGCGCGTTCTCCGACACGCTGCCCATCCTGTTTATCGGCGGAGGCCTGCTTGGGGTTGCGCTGCTGGTGTTGCTGGGCTGGCGTCTGTGGTGGCTGCAAAGGCGAATTCGTCGCGGGGTTTTCGGCGCCAAGCTCACGCTGAAATTGCTGCTGATGTTCGGGGCCGTCGCCCTGCTGCCGGGTTTGGTGGTGTATGGCGCGTCGGTGTTTTTTCTCAATCGTTCGATCGAGACCTGGTTCGATGTACGCGTGGACAACGCGCTGACTGCCGGCGTCAATCTCAGCCAGGCGGCCCTCGATGATTTACTGCGCGAACTGGACAAGAAGGCGCAGCGCATGGCGCTGTCGCTGTCGGAGGAGGGCCTGGGCTCGGTCATCACCAGCCTTTCCACGCTGCGGGAGCAAAGCGCGGTACAGGAACTGACCCTGTTCGACGAGCGTGGCGGCCTGATCGCCCATGTCAGCGGCGAACGCGGCACGCTGTTGCCGGTGTTGCCGGAGCGTAGCGTGCTTTGGCAGGTGCGGCAGCAGCAGCCCTACAGCCGCATCGAGGAGGTTCCTGAGCGCGGCCTGATCATGCGCGTCATCGTTCCGGTTTACACCAGCGCGCTCACCAGCGAAACGCGCGTGCTGCAATTGGTCCAGCCGGTGCCGGCAAGCTTGCTGCGCGATGCGGAGGCGGTGCGGCAGGCCTATCAGGATTACCAGCAGATCGCCGTGTCGCGATCGGGGCTGAAGCGCATTTACGGCGTGGCGCTCACCTTGACGCTGATGCTGGCGCTGTTGATGACTTTCATCATCGCATACCTGTTGTCCGAGCGTCTCGGCGCGCCGCTCCGCACCCTGGCGCGCGGCACGCGCGCGGTGGCCAAGGGCGACTTTTCACAGATGCCCTCCGTCTCCAGCCGGGATGAACTGGGCGTGCTGATCCAGTCGTTCAATCGCATGACACGGCAACTGTCGGATGCGCGCGAGCAGGTCGAGCAGAACCATCAGGAAACCGAGCAGGCCAAGGCCTTCCTCGAGCGCGTGCTGGCCAACCTGTCGTCCGGCGTGGTGGTGCTCGATGAAGCATTGCGCGTGCGAACCATGAACAGTGCAGCTGCGCAGATTCTGGGCATACCGGAATCTGCGCTTGATGCGCAGCCTCTCGCAACGCTGGCTCGGTCGGACGAGGCGCTGCAGGCTTTCGGAGCGAAGGTGGCAAAGTGTTTTGGCGAGCATGAGGGCGAATGGCAGGAGCAGATCGATTATGCGGGACGGGGCGGCAGCCAGTCGCTGCTGCTGCGCGGAACCCGCTTGCCGCCGGGTGTCGAGCGCGGCTATGTGCTGGTGTTCGATGACGTGACCATGCTGATCAATGCCGAGCGCAATGCCGCGTGGAGCGAAGTGGCGCGCCGGCTGGCGCATGAGATCAAGAATCCGCTCACCCCGATCCAGCTGTCGGCCGAGCGCATTGCACGCAAACTGGGAGGCCGCCTTGAAGCGGCGGACGCCGAGTTTCTGGCGCGTGCCACGCAAACCATCGTCAATCAGGTGGGTGCACTGAAAAGCATGGTGGATGCCTTTGCCGGCTATGCGAGGATGCCGCGTGCCCGGCTCGAAGCACTCGATCTCAATGCGTTGGTGGGTGAGGTGCTGTTACTGTACGACGCGAAGGCGATCGGGCTGCGGCTGCAACTCGAGGCCGATCTGCCGCGTGTTGCAGGCGACTCCACATTATTGCGACAAGTGATACATAATCTGTTGCAAAATGCGCAGGATGCGCTGGCGGGACATTCGGCGCCCCGCACCGAGGTCAGCACGTGCACCAAGAACCATGCAGTTTGTTTGAGCGTAACGGACAATGGAGCCGGTTTCCCGGAACACCTGATGACGCGGCTGTTTGAGCCTTATGCAACAACCAAGGCCAAGGGGACGGGCCTTGGACTCGCCATTGTCAAAAAGATCGTGGAAGAACATCACGGAAAAATCGAAATCGAAAATCTCAAGTCAGGCGGTGCTGCCATCCGCATTACGCTGCCTGTTTTTGCTGAAGTCGGGGGGCAGGCGTGAGCGGGCATATTCTCGTCGTTGACGACGAAGTGGGCATTCGTGAATTGTTGTCGGAAATTCTGACGGACGAGGGATACGACGTGCATCTGGCGGAAAACGCCGAGGCCGCACGCGCCTTTCGCGCACAGCAGCGTCCGGATCTGGTGTTGCTGGACATCTGGATGCCCGACACCGATGGCGTGACCTTGCTCAAGGAATGGGCGGGTGGCGGTCAGCTCACCATGCCGGTGGTCATGATGTCCGGCCATGGCACGATCGATACTGCCGTCGAGGCGACCCGGCTGGGCGCCACGGATTTCCTCGAAAAACCGGTTTCGCTGGCCAAGTTGATCGATACCGTCAACAAGGCGATCAAGCGGGGCGTGGCTTTGCCGCGACGCAGCCCGAGCATGGATTTGACCGCACTGGGTCGCGGCCCGGTGATCCAGGAACTCAAAAAGCGCCTCACCCAGATCGCGGGCAACACGGCGCCAGTGATGCTGCTGGGCGAGCCGGGCTGCGGGTTCGATGTCTGTGCGCGCTTTCTGCACCAGCCCGGCGCACCGTGGGTCGAAATCAGGGACCGCGCGCGACTGGTTTCCGACCCGCTGAGTTTTCTGGAAGAGCTTGATAACGGCACGCTCTATTTGCCGGATGCCTGCGAACTGGGGCGTCTTGAGCAGAAGGGCCTGGATCTCCTGCTCGACCGTGTCGAAGGCAGCGGCGCGCGCCTGGTGTGTGCCGCCAGCCGCAATCCCGACGCCATGGTTGCGGCGGGCGAGTTCGACAGCCGCCTGTATTATCGCCTGTCCAGCCTCGCCATTCAGGTGCCGCCCTTGCGCGAGCACCGCGAAGACGTGCCCGATATTGCCAACTACATGCTGCTTCAATTGCTGGAAGAAGGCGCCTGCCCGGTGCGGCGCCTGACTACGCCGGCGATGAACCAGCTGCGCAATTTCGATTGGCCGGGCAATCTGCCACAGCTCAACAATGTGGTGCGCACGCTCGCTGTCACGGTCCTGACGAGCGAAATCGATGCGATCGACGTCAATCGCGTGCTGGCCCCGATGAAGCAGGCGGCTCCTGCTGTAGCACATGGCATCCCGCTCGACATTCCGCTGCGTGAGGCGCGCGATGCGTTCGAGCGCATGTATTTCGAGCATCTGATCCAGAAGGAAGGCGGCAGCATGACGCGTGTCGCCGATAAATCCGGCCTGGAGCGCACCCACCTCTACCGTAAGCTCAAACAGTTGAATATCCGACATGGGCGCCGTCTCGACGAAGACCTTTGACATGGGTGAGGCGTCAGGCGTGAGGGATGAGGCGGGAACCCGGGGCCTTGCCTCTTGCCGGGGGCGGCTCACCCCTCACCCCTCACCCCTCACCTCATCATGAAAATCATCATTCTCGGCGCCGGCCAGGTCGGGGCCAATCTGGCTGCCAGCCTGGTGGCTGAAAAAAACGACATCACCGTGGTCGATCTGGCCGCCGAGCGGCTGGCCGATCTGCAGGATCGTTTCGATTTGCGTACCGTGCGCGGGCACGCGGCCTATCCATCGATCCTGAAAATCGCGGGCGCGGAAGATGCCGACATGCTGGTCGCCGTCACCCAGAGTGACGAAACCAATCTGGTGGCGTGCCGCCTGGCGGCCACCCTGTTCAACATTCCTACCCGTATCGCGCGAATTCGTTCCAACGACTTTCTCGAAACCGAAGAGAGCTTTCTGGCCGAGCATTTCGGCGTCGACCACATCATCAGCCCGGAACAGGAAGTTACCGACACCCTGCGCCGGCTGATCGAGCACCCGGAGGCCCTGCAGGTGCTCGATTTTGCTGATGGCAAGGTGCGTCTGGTGGCGGTGCGTGCCTACCATGGCGGACCGCTGGTGGGCCACGAGCTGCAGGACATCAAGCGCCACATGCCGGACATCGATGCGCGGGTAGCGGCGATCTATCGGCGCGATCACGGCATCGTGCCCAAGGGCATCACGGTCATCGAACCGGGCGACGAAGTGTTTTTTCTTGCCCGCAAACAGGACATTCCCGCAGTCATGCGCGAACTGCGCCGCATGGAACGTCCGGTCAAGCGCGTCATGATCGCCGGCGGCGGCAACATCGGACGCCGGCTGGCGGCGGAGCTTGAGCGCACCTACGATGTCAAGCTGATCGACCACAACAAGGCCACCTGCACCTTGCTGGCGGACAAGCTGAATCGCACCCTGGTCCTGCAGGGCGATGCCACTGACGAGGACCTGCTGGAGCAGGAAAACATCGAGTCGATGGATGTGTTCTGTGCGCTCACCAACGACGACGAGGACAACATTATGTCCGCGCTGCTGGCCAAGCGCATGGGCGCGCATCGCGTGATGGCCCTGATCAATCGCTCGGCCTATGTGAATCTGGTGCAGGGGGGGGAAATCGATATCGCGATCTCGCCGGCGCAGGCCACGGTCGGGCCGTTGCTGTCGAAAATCCGGCGCGGCGACATGGCCGCGGTGCACAGCTTGCGGCGCGGCGCGGCCGAGGTGCTGGAAATCGTCGTGCACGGCGACTTCAAGACGTCCAAGGTGGTGGGCCGGCGCATTGGCGATGTGGCGCTGCCGGAGGGTTCGTCGATCGCGGCCATTATCCGGGGCGAGGAGGTGCTGATTGCCCACCACGACACGCTGATTGAAGCAGAAGACCACCTGATCCTGTTCGCGCTCAACAAGCGGATCATTCCCAAGGTCGAAAAGCTGTTCCAGGTCGGCTTCGGGTTTTTTTAAACTTCGCCATGCATCGCCGCGCACCTGTCCTGAATGTGTATTGAGTCTGGTGCGCCTGTTTGTTCCCTCACCATGCTGCCCGGCACGTCGGGTTTTCTGGCGCGGCTGAATGCGGGCACTGGTAACATCGCGCAATTAAAGCTGGCCTGCGCGTAACCGTCCCATGTCGCAAATACTGCCTGTCGTCCACATCCTGTCGAAAGTGCTGATGCTGTTTTCGGTGGCATTTCTGCTGCCGCTTGCCATTTCGCTGGGGCTTGAGGATGGCGCGCATCGTGCCTACGATGAGGCGATTGTCGCCACTTTTTTTTCCGGAGCGGCGCTGTGGATTTTCTCGCGCAGGGGCAAGCGCGAACTGCAGACCCGCGACGGCTTTCTGCTGGTGGTGATGATCTGGGCCATCCTTCCGCTGTATTCCGCCATTCCACTGCTGGCCTACCTGCCCGATCTCAGCTTCACCGACGCCTATTTCGAGGCGGTGTCGGGGCTGACGGCCACCGGTGCGACGGTGCTGTCCGGGCTGGATGACCTGCCGCCCTCGATCAACATCTGGCGCACCCAGATGCACTGGATCGGCGGCATGGGGGTGATCGTGCTGGTGGTCGCCGTGCTGCCGATGCTGGGGGTTGGCGGACGCCAGCTGTTCAAGGCTGAAACGCCGACACCGATGAAAGACAGCAAACTTACCCCGCGCATGGCGGAAACCGCCAAGGGCCTGTGGCTGGTGTATGCGATCGTCACCGTGTTCTGCATCCTGGCGTTGTGGCTCGGCGGCATGGGCTGGGTGGATGCCATCGTTCACGCCTTCAGCGTCATGAGCCTGGGCGGCATGTCCTCACACGATGCCAGCCTCGGCTATTTTGATTCCGTCACCTTGGAAATCATCGTCATGGTGTTTGCGCTGATCGCCGGGATCAGCTTTTCCACCCATTTCATGGCATTTCGCATGCGCAATTTGCTGGCCTATCGTTTCGATACCGAAATCCGCTGGTATTTCGGCGTGCTCGCGGCGAGCATCATCGGACTGACGTTCTATCTGCTGTACAAGGGGGTTTACCTGGATTTTCCCGAAGCGCTTCGCTTCGCTTCATTCCACACGATCTCGATCGCGCTGACGCTCGGGTTTTCCACCACCGACTACAATGCCTGGCCCTTTTTCGCGCCGCTGTTCATCCTTTTCCTGTCGAGCTTCGTGGCCAGTTCCGGCTCCACGGGCGGCGGCATCAAGATGTTGCGTGCCGTCCTGCTGTACAAGCAGGTGTACCGTGAACTGATCAAGCTGGTGCACCCTCATGCGGCCGTCCATACCAAGATGGGTAACCAGGCAGTGCCCCCGAAGATCACTTATGCCGTGCTGGCTTTCCTGTTCATTTACGTGGCCTCCATCATCATCCTGTCGTTTGTGCTCGCTGCGTCGGGGCTGGATGTTTTCACGGCCTTCTCCGCCGTGGTTGCCATGGTCAACAACACCGGTCCAGGCCTGGGCCAGGTTGGCCCCGCCAGCAATTACGCCGTGTTGAGCGATTTCCAGATTTGGGTGTGCAGCTTTGCCATGTTGCTCGGACGGCTGGAGTTCTTCACCTTGCTGGTGGTGTTGACGCCGGTATTCTGGAAAAAATAGCCCGCGTCGATGCCGTCCATTTCCGATTTCGAATCCATGCTGGCCGCCGGCCGCGACAATGCGCTGCTGCGTTTTTCGCTCGGTAACGAATACCTCAAGCAGGGCGACGCGGCCCAGGCCGTCGAGCACCTGCGCCGCGCAGTCGAACACGACCCGAAGTACTCCGCCGCCTGGAAGTTGCTGGGCAAGGCGCTTGCTGATAGCGAAGCCTGGACCGAGGCGCTGGCTGCCTACCGGCAGGGCATGGCCGTGGCCGAGGCGCGCGGCGACAAGCAGGCGGCGAAGGAAATGGACGTATTCGCCCGCCGCATCATGAAACAGCTTGGGTTAGAATCCGACGACTGAATATTTGAAGGAGCAGCAAATGACGCGGATGGTGAATTGTGTGAAGCTCGGGCGCGAAGCCGAAGGCATGGCTTTCCAGCCGATTCCGGGCGAGTTGGGCAAAAAGATTTTCGAGAATGTGTCGAAGGAAGCCTGGAGCGGCTGGCAGCGTCATCAGACCATGCTGATCAACGAGAACCGCCTCAATCTGGCCGATCCGCAGGCGCGCAGCTATCTGATGGAGCAGATGGAGCGCTACTTTTTCGGCGGTGGCAATGTCGATGCCGCTACAGGCTATGTTCCGCCTGCCAGGTAATAACGATAGGCCGTAAATAGAAACGGGCTCCCGCGGGAGCCCGTTTGACATCAGGGAGGCGCGGAACCTCACATGACTTCTTTTTCGATTTCTTCCAGCGAGGTGTGCCGCACGTCCTTGCCCTTGACCATGTAGACCACGTATTCCGACATGTTCTTGGCGTGGTCGCCCATGCGCTCGATCGCCTTGGTGACGAACAGGATGTCGATGAAGACCGAGATGGTGCGCGGGTCTTCCATCATGAAGGTGATGAGGTGGCGCAGGTTGAGGCGGAATTCCTCGTCCACCGCCTGGTCCTGGCGCGCGATTTCCACCGCCTTGGTGGCGTCCAGGCGGGCGAAGCCGTCGAGCGCCTTCCTCAGCATGTCGAGCACCAGGTCGGCCATGTATTTGACTTCGGAGAAGCGCGGCAGGCTGATGCGTTCGGCCTGATGGATCAGCTTGGCCATGCGTGCGATCTTGGCGGCCTCGTCGCCGATGCGTTCGAGGTCGGTGATGGTCTTCACCACCATCATCACCATGCGCAGGTCGGATGCGGTCGGCTGGCGGCGCGCGATGATGTGGGTGCAGTCCTCGTCGATCGCCACTTCCAGCGCGTTGACGTTGTGGTCGTTGGCATCCACCCGGTCGGCCAGGTCCATGTTGCCCGAGATGAGCGCTTCGACGGCGTTGGTGATCTGTTCTTCGACGAGGCCACCCATTTTCAGGACGCTGGCGCGCACGGCTTCCAGTTCGGCGTCAAACTGCTTGTAGGTATGTTCAGTTGGCATGGTTTAACCTTTTCAGTAACTCACCCGGGATTATAGGCCCGAGATTGTGACGATTCCATGAATGCCGTGCGTCACGGCGTGCTGAAGGGCAGTGCGTAGCGGCTGCCGTCCAGGTCGAGGTAGAGGATCCAGTCGCGACGTCCGCTGACACAAACCGGCAGGGTTATCCTGGAAACAAAAACACCGTCGCCGGCCGGACGCAGGTCATAGCGATTGAAGCCCATGTCCATGCCGACCATCTGGAATTCCGCGCTGATTCTGGTTGCGCCGGCTGCGGCGACGCGGAGTTCGAAGGCTTCCAGCGGAACGGGCTGGATGGAAAAGTGTGCGCTGGCGGGCATGCCATGATGGCTGAACGTACAGCCGGCCAGTGGGTCGGTGCAGGGAACGGCCATGGCCTCAGCCGGTTGTTTAAGCCAGTAGCCTGCGATCGCGATCAGCAGCAGGGCGGCGATCAGCAGCAAGGGCGCCAGCATCTGTTTCATTGCCATGCGCCCCGCAGCAGCGCCACGCCGTGCGCACCGTGTGATTGCGCCAGTGCGATGTCATCGCGTTCCAGCCCGCCCAGCCCGTAGACCGGAATCGGACTGGCGGCGGCCATGACGGAAAACCGTTCCCAGCCCAGCGTCGGCGCGCCTGGATGGGTGAGCGTAGGCAGCACCGGGGAGAGCAGCGCAAAGTCGGCGCCTATCGTGGCGGCATGCGCCAGCTCGGCTGCATCGTGGCACGACACGCCGACCAGAAAAGTTTCGGCATGGGCGAAATCGGGGCGGGCAGACAGCGCGGCGGCGGCGGACGAGTCGAGATGGACGCCGTCAGCGCCTGCGCTGTGCGCCAGCTCCGGACTGCCGTTGACCAGCACGCGCGCGCTGTGCCGGCGCGCACGGCGCACCGTTTCGCGCGCCAGCGCCAGACGCTCCGCCTCCGGCAGCGATTTGTCGCGCAGCTGGATCAGCCTGAGGCCGTTGGCGAGCGCCACGTCGAGCCGTGCCAGGAAGCTGTCGGTGCCGAGCGACTCGGCATGCGTAATGCCCAGCAAGGGCGGCAACGAGAGGGCTTTCAGGATGGGAAAGTTGGCGGGCAACAGCGGCATGACTTCCACTGCGTCGGGTTGCTGCCAGGAAAACACCTGCCCTTCATGGGGATGCGGTTCACCTTGCCAGCCGAATACCCGGAAAAAATTCAGCCGCACCGTGGCGTGCGGGTAGTCGAACACCCGGGTGATCCAGCGACAGCGCTGTGTGACGACGATGCCAAGTTCCTCGTGCAGTTCGCGCGCCAGCGCAGCATCGAGCGACTCGCCCGGCTCCACCTTGCCGCCGGGAAACTCCCAATAGCCGGCATAGACCTTGCCGGGCGGGCGCTGCGCCAGCAGCACGCGTCCGTCGGGCTGGGTCAGCACGGCGGCGACGACTTCGGTGATGGGCGTAACGCTCATTTCCGTCCTGCCCAGTCGCGCGCGAACTGCCACGCCACCCGCCCGTTGCGTGCGCCGCGACCCATCGACCATTGCAGCGCGGCGCGCTCGAAACATTCGTCCGGCGGTGCGCCAAGGCTTTCGGCCCAGTGGCGCGCAATGTCGAGATAGGTGTCCTGATCCAGGCCGTGGAACGATATCCACAGGCCGAAGCGGTCGGACAGCGAAACCTTTTCCTCGATCGATTCGCCCGGATGCACTTCGCCGCCGAGATATTGCGTTTCCAGGTTTTCCGCCATGTACTCCGGCATCAGGTGGCGACGGTTCGACGTGGCATAGATCAGCACGTTGTCGGAAGGGCCCGCCAGCGAGCCGTCGAGCGCGGCCTTCAGGCTGGCGTAGCCGGCCTCGTGCTCGCCGAACGTGAGATCGTCGATGAAGACGAGGAAGCGGTAATCGGTGTCCGCAAGCAGATCGAACAGGTCGGGCAGATGGGACAGTCCGGCCTTGTCGACTTCGATCAGGCGCAGTCCTTTCGGCGCGTATTTCGCATGCACGGCTTTCACCAGCGAAGACTTTCCGCAGCCGCGCGCGCCGGTCAGCAGCACATTGTTGGCCGGCTTGCCGGCAACGAACTGGCGCGTATTGGCATCGACCCGCTGCTTCTGCTCGTCGATCGCCAGCAGGTCCTTCAAGGCCACCCGCTGCGGATGCAGGATGGGCTTCAGGCCGCCCGATTGCGCAGACCAGCGTGCGGCACGAACGGTTTTCCAGTCCGGCACAGCGGCGGCGGGGGCTTCGAGGCGGTCAAGCAGGTGCGCGAGGCGTGGCAGCAGGGCGGTGAGATCGGTCATGGCAAGATTCTAGCGGATGGTGCGTCCGTGTCGCAGGCGTCATCGCTTAAGAAAAAATTAGGTTCTGTCTAATAAAGACTTAGCAACGCCTCGAAAATATCCTGACTAAGCTTCGGTTGTTCGGGCGCGCGGTGCGCCTGCTGACAAGAGGAGCGGACAATGAATACACCCCTGAAAATCGCTGTAATCCTGCTTGCGGGATGGATGAGCCAGGTCTGGGCCGGCAAGGACGACATTCGCCACGGCCGTTACCTGATCCAGATTTCCGGCTGCAACGACTGCCATACCGCCGGCTTCATGCAACTCGACGGCAAGGTCGCGGAGGCCGACTGGCTGACCGGCGACGCGATGGGCTGGCAGGGGCCGTGGGGCACGACGTACCCGTCCAACCTGCGCCTGCTGGTTCAAAACATGGACGAACAGGCCTGGGTTGCGCGGGCTCGCCTGCCGATGCGCCCCCCGATGCCGTCGCCCTCATTGCGGGCGATGAGCGACGATGACCTCAGGGCGATCTACCGTTACCTGCGCAGCCTCGGCGCCAAAGGCCAGGCTGCGCCGGCCTATGTGCCACCGGGCGGCAAGGTGGCCACGCCCTATCTCGACCTCACGCCGAAGAATCTGCCGGTACCGGCTCAGGCGCGCAAATAGGGTCTCAGCGTGCATCCAGCGACAGCGGCCTTGCAAGGCTGAGCCGAAAGCGCCCGCGCCCGGTCTTTTCCAGCGTGATTGCCGGGCAGCGTTCGGCCAGGCGCCGCTGCAGCAGGAGCAGGCGGGTTTCCAAGTTGTCGCCGAAGTCGGGCAGCGGCAGCCGCGGGTCGCGCCGCAATTCGCGGTTGCAGAAATCGCGTCGGCCGTTCGTCGCGTGCTCGTTGAGCAGTGTCCACAGGATGCTGCCGGCGACGCCCTTGATGAGATAGTCATTGTCGATGAACACGCTGTGGTCGGCGGCAAAGTAACGTACCGCGAGGGGCGGACCGCTGGGTCCTGCGGTAGGGTCGCTGTGAGCAGGCTCGGTGTCGTCGGGCTCGCACGCAGCCTGTGAAATCAGCACAGCGAGGTGGCGGGCATAGACGACCAGCGCGTCCTCGTCGGCATGGCTGAAGAAGGCGTCGTCTTCGCTCTCGGCAACCAGCACGCCCGTCAGGCGGCCGCCGTGAATGAGCGGCACCGCGATCTGGCTGTGCGCTTCGGCCAGGATGGGGAGTGCAATTCGAGGCTCACCCGGACTCGCCACGCGCAGTGCGGCGTGATAGGTATAGTCGCCGGTGCGGTAGTTGATGCGCACCGGAATACGCTCGCGCGCGGCGACGCCGATGAGGCCCTCGCCGACCCCCACCTCGGCGCCGATGCCGGAATGGGCATACCCCAGGCTCGCCAGCGTATAGAGCGCGGCGCCCGCCTCGTCCAGCATCAGCAGCAGCGCATGGCGGATGCCGAAGCCCTGCGTGAGCGCGGCGAGCGCACGGTCGGCGAGCAGCGCGAGGTCGGGGGTGTCACCCAA
>DILD01000097.1 GCA_002424845.1 Thiobacillus denitrificans
TGGTGTCGGCGGCACGCTCGACGTCGATGCGGTTGGCTGGACCGGCATCGGTTCCGTGAACATGGTCAGCGGCGTCGATGGCCTGAACGTGCGCGTCGACAACCTGCACGTGGGTGCCGGCCTGTCCGTGGGCGCGGGTCTGGCGGGTGATTTGAACGTTAGCTACGCCAATGGCGTGGACGCCTATATGGCATCCGATCGCGGCAGTTCCATCTCCTACATGAACGGCGTCGTGGTCGGTTCCGTGGATGCGGGCGGCACGGCGGCCATGCTGCTGACCGCCACCGCCAACACCAATGTGGCCATGACCGTGGGCGACGTGACCATCGCCGGCGCCGAGGGGGCCAGCGGCTACTTCTCGATGTGGAACCAGGGTAAGGCCGGCGACATGACCGTCGGCAACGTCAGCATCACCGGCAACAGCGATTCGTGGGTGGGCATCGGCAACTATAGTCAGACCGCCAGCAATCCGGCATCGAACGTCACCGTGGGCGACATCGCCGTGCATGCCAGCGAGACCGCCGGTTGGGCAGGCTGGATCGGTGTGTACAACACGGGTGACGGCGCCGCCAAGACCCTGGGCAACCTGACGGTCGGCAACGTTTCACTGGAACTGTCCGGCAAAAGCGCCACGGGCAGCATCACGCTGGAAATCGATGGCGGCGTGGGCACCAGCGGCAACCTGACCGCCGGCAACATCGTGGCCAAGGCCACGGGTGTGAGTTCGAGCATCGATGTCTGGATTGAAAACAACGCCAACAGCACCGGCGCCAACAACGCCAAAGTGGGCGACGTGACGCTGGGCAACGTGACGCTGGACATCGCCAAGAGCGCGTCCATCACGTTCTCCATCGATCAGTACGCCTATGCGGCTGGTTCGGGTACGGCGACCGCCGGCAACTTCGTGATGGGCGACATGGATGTCAACGTGGGCAAGAGTGGCTGGTTCTACGCCTCCATCGAAGCCCCGTCTGCTAACGCCGCAGGCAACGCCGCCACGGTGGGCAACGTCACCGTGGGCAACCGCACCATCACCCTCGCCGGTGACGCGTCCATGAGCATGACTGCCTATTGGGGTTACGCCTCCGCTAACGGCGGCAAGGCCGGCACGGTGGGCAACGTCGTCCTGGGTGACCTGAATGTCACCGTCGGCATCAACGCCGACGCATCATTCGATGAATACATCGACGCCTACGGCAGCGCGGCCTCCAAGATCGGCAACGTGACCCTGGGTGCGGTCAACTTCAATGTGGACGACGGCGGCTCGGTGAGCTACGACCTTTCGGTGGATTCCGACGGCACCATTGGCGACATCTCGCTGGGTGCGTTGACGATGCATGCCAACGTGAGCGCCGATGCCTACGCTTATTTTGATTTCTCCGCGGACAAGGGCATGGGCAACGTGACCGTGGGTGCCGTGACGATGACGGGCAATGTGAACGCCTCCATGAGCGTGACCCACGATTTCTCCGTGGACAATGGCTCCATCGGCAACATGAGCTTCGGCAACCTCACCATGGTCGGCGCCAAGGACAGCTGGCTGTACTACTACAATGACGTAGATGCCGACATGAACATCGGCAACGTGACCATCGGTAACGTGAGCCTGACCGCCGGTGAAGGCGCCAGCGTGGAGGCCAGCCACAGCTTCAGCGCCTGGAACGGGGCCATCGGCGCCGTGACCGTGGGCGACATCAATGTCAGCGCGGCCAAGAACGCCACCGCAAGCTACTACCTCGACATCGAAGCGGAAATCGCCATCGGCAACGTGGCGATCGGCAACGTGAACATCGCCGCGGCCGGTGCGAGTGCCTATGCCAGTGTGTCGATCGACATCGAGAACGACGGCATCGGCAAGATCGGCACCATCACCGTCGGCGATGTCGTCATGAGCGCCAAGGGTGAGTGGGCAACCGCGGAGTTCTACCTGTCCGCTTCGTCCGCCAATACCATCGGCGCCATGACGGTGGGCAACCTGGACCTGAGCGTCGGCAACGATGCCAAGAAAGCGGGCGCCAACATTGACGTTGAGATTGGCAACTGGAGCGGCGACAGCGCTTCCAGCGTCACCGTGGGCAACATCAACCTGACCGGCACCACGGTTCGGGGAACAAGTGATGCCACCATGACCTACACCGCCGATGTGTCGATCTGGTCGGAGAACGGCAACGTCACCGTGGGCAACATCACGGTGGCGGGCGGCGACGGCAAGGCCGACAACTTCGCCACGCTGGCCAACTGGTTCTCTGCTTCCAGCAACAACGGCACCGTGACCGTGGGCACCATCAGCTACAGCGGCTATGGCGCGGCTGCCACCATCGACATCACCGGCTTCAACACCGTGGCCGGCGTGATCGGTTCGGCTTTCGCGGATACCATCACCGTGGGCAAGCAGGCAGCGACCCAGGTGACCGGTGGCGCCGGCGCCGACACCTTCGAGATCGTTACCGCCTACAACGCCAAGACGCTGGCCACGGTCCACAAGATCCTGGATTTCAGCAACGCGCAGGGTGATAAGATCGATGTGGGTGTGACACCGAGTGTTGCAACCTACGGCGAAGCCAGCTATGCCAGTTTCGATGCGTTCTGGACCAGCGCGAGCGCGGCAGGCAAAGAGGTTTACGTCGGTCTGGTCGGCAGCGACGCCTTTGTCGCCATCGACCACAACGGTGGCGGGGTTGATTCCGTGATCATGCTGGTCGGCTTGAGCAGCCTGGGCAACATCGACGTGGCATCGTTCATCTAAAACCGGAAGGTTTTAGGCAGCCTGAAGGGCCTGTGGCAGCACAGGCCCTTTTTTCTATGGTGGTTCTAACTTGCGGAATGACAGATGCAAAAAGCAAACAAAGTGATTGAAGAGTCGATCGGCCTGGAAAAGGCGCAGCGCTATTCCGATGCCATGCAACTGATCCAGGAGGCCCGGCGCCTGGCGCCGGGCGACCGTCTGCTGGCGATCCGCCTGGCGCAGTTGTTCGAGGCGATCAAACAGCCGCAGAACGCCCTGAGCATCTACCAGCAACTGGCGGAGGCGCAGCCGGAGTCGCAGGAGGCCACGCTGCTGGTGGGCATGGGGCGCTGTCTGGTGGCAACGTCGCACTTCGCGCAGGCGGCCAAGTTTTTGGGCCAGGTGAGCGAGAAGGTCCAGCACCCGGACGTCTTTGTCGGCCTGGCGGCCTGCCATCGCCACAAGGGTGAGCATCAGCAAGCGCTCGATTTGCTGGAACAGGTGCTCAAGGCCCAGCCCGGCCACCCGTGGGCCGTGCACGAGAAGGCGCAGGTGCAACTGGCCACCAAGCAGGTGGAGGAGGCGATCGGCACGCTGGAAGGCAACGCCCTGCGCGAAGATCAGTATGGCGATTCGCTGGACCTGTGGATGAACACGCTGCGCGAGCTCAAGCGTGAGCGCTACATGCAGGAGAAGCTGCAGGCGGCCGCCGAGCAGTGGCCGCACAAGGTGGAGTTCGTTTTCGGCCTGGGCGTGCAGGCGCACCGCGCGGGCGAGGTGTCGGTGGCCCGGCGCAACTTCCAGCGCGCCGATGAACTGAACCCGGACAACCACAAGATCCTCAACGAATGGGGGGTGATGGAGCGCATCGCGGGCAATATCGAGTTGTCGCAGCAGCTGCTCGCGCGTTCGCTGGAACTCAACCCCGAACAGCCGGGAACGCTGCGAACCTACGGCCAGGAGCACAAGTACGTTTATGGCGACCCGGTGTTCACGCGGCTGAATTTCACGGCCGCGAAGCTGGCCGATGTGGAGCCGATCGAGCAAGTTCACCTGCACTACGCCCTGGCCAAGGCGAACGAAGACGTCAACGAACTGGATACGGCTTTCAGGCACTACGAGATCGGCGGCGGCAAAAAGCGCAAGCTCGAACGCTACGACGAGAAGGCCTCGTCGCGCCTGTTCCAGATCATGCCGCAGGTGGTGAACGCGGAAACGTTCAAACTGGCGCCGCAGCAGGGATGCGCGAGCGAGGTGCCGGTGTTCATTCTGGGCATGCCGCGGTCCGGCACGTCGCTGATGGAGCAGATTTTGTCCTCGCACCCGGACGTGTACGGCGCCGGCGAGCTGAAATTCCTGCCGGCAGTGGTGGACAACATTCAGTACGGCCATAACCGCATTAATCTGAACGAGCCGGAACCCGCCTTCGCCTACGACGACAACGCCTCATGGGAGGCACGGGGCCAGCGTTATGTGGAGCATTTGCAGCATCTGGCGGACAAGCCCTGCCAGCGCATCGTCGACAAGATGCCGGGCAATTTCACGATGATCGGTCTGATCCACGCGATCCTGCCGAATGCCAAGATCATTCACAGCCGGCGTCACCCGGTCGAAACTTGCCTGTCGAACTATCGCATCCACTTCGCGGAAGGGCAGTTGTGGTCGTACAACCTGCGCGAGTCGGGGCGGTACTACAAGCGTTACTGGAACCTGATGAAATTCTGGCGCGATGCGTTCCCGCAGGCGATGCTGGAAGTGCGCTACGAGGATAATGTGGCGGATGTGGAAGGCCAGGCGAAGAAGATCATCGATTATCTGGGCCTGGAGTGGAACGACAACTGCCTGAACTTCTACAACACCGACCGCCCGGTGAAGACGGCCAGCGCGACCCAGGTGAGGAAGCCCATCTACACCACCAGCACCAACCGCTGGCGCAAGTACGAGAAATACCTGGGCCCGCTGCTGGAGGAACTGGGCGATATCGTGCCGGAATACGAGGCCGAGATCGCGCACCTGTACGAGAAGTAGGCGATGGGCCTTGCAGGCCGAACGGGCCGGCTGGGATGCGGCGGCGATCCTGCCGCGCCTGTCCTCGGCAGAACTGGCGAGCGCGGCCGTGCGCAAAGCCCGCTTGCATTGAGACGAAAGAGAGACACCGAATGAGCGACACTTACACTTGGGCGCGGATGCTCGACGACTTCCGGGCGCTGGGCGGTACGGCTGACAATGTGGAGCAACGGCAGGGCGCGGTCGGGAACGGGCTTTTCCCGATGGATGCCACGCTGCCCGTGACCATTCGGGTGCCCGACAACCTGTTGATCGACGACGAAATGTTTGTGCTGGTCGACGGGGCGTTGGTGATCAGCCCTGTGGCGGATGCACCGCCGGCGGTACGCGAGTTTTACGCCATGTACCAAAAGCATTTTTCCTGGGGCGCCGATGGGCGTGCCCATGTGGAGGCTTTCGAGTCGGGGTTGAAGGGTTTGCCCGAGCCCTTGCGGCTTCGGTTGCGGCAGCTTGGCCTGTTGAACCTCGCGGTGCGGCACGAGGGGGCCTGGGACGACGTGCTGCGCAGGCGTTTTCTGGCTTCGCGTCGCATCAACTACAAGAAGCGCAAGGTGATCATGCCGATCATCGAGCTGATCAACCACGCGCCACGCAGCCCGGGTTACCAGGTCAAGGATGGCATCGGTTTTCAGGGAACGTTCGCGGACGAAGTGACGGTGAACTACTCGGCGACCAATGACTCGCTGCTGCGCTTCCTGAACTATGGCTTCGCCAATCAGGAGCCGTTTGCCTACAGCCTGCCTGTGACCTTGAAGCAGAACGACGATCTGACGGTGGTCGTGGGGCTGAATCCCGATAGCATGCAGCCGGTGAACCGGTTGCCGACGCCCAAGGTGGAGGTGGAGGGCCATCGGCGCAAGATTTCACACTTGCGCCTGGGTGTGGAGCGTGCCCCGCGCATGCCGCGCACCCTGCTGCGCAATGCGCTGCCCGATGTGCCTGTTGCCGTGGCGGACGAAATCTTCGACCGTGTGCGCGGCACCAACATCCTGGTGCTGGCCGAGCTGCTGGAACTGGCCGACGGGGCGGATGGACCGGTGGGACGTGAATTCCGCCGTGCGCTTCTGTTCCAGTTGAAGGCGCTGTCGTACTGTTTCGGCGTGCGACCCGACGGGGCGACGCCCGCTGCTTGAAGGGGTGAGTCTGATTCGATATGGTCGAAATGACGTGGCCGTCCGGCCTGCTGGGGTGGGCCTATGTTATCGGCGGCATTGGGGTGCTGGTCGAGTGGCGTGCGTATCTGCTGGCCTGCGGCCGGGGGTTCCGCAAATGGTCGGCCGCGGGCGCCGTGCTCTGGGCCGCGATGTATTGTCTGCTCGGCGCCTGGACGGCGGCGCTCACCATGGGCAGCACGGCCTTGCGGACGATGCTGTCGGGGTGGCTGGACGCGCATCGCCACAAACACCTGGCCGCCGCCGGATTCATTTCGCTCTTTGTGGCGCTGACTGTCGTTTCGTGGCAAGGCCCGGTTTCGCTGCTGCCCGCCTTTGCCGTGATCAATACGACGCTGGCATTGTTCTATTTCGACAACCGCCGGATGCGCATCGTGCTGCTGGCCTCCAGTGCGGCGTGGATCGCCAATGACCTGATCTGGCAGGCCTGGCCGGCACTGCTGGCCGAAACGGTCGCCGCCTTGCTGAATGTGTGGACGATCCGGCGCTTGAGACAGCCCACCTGCCAGGTACTGCCTTTTTAGCGGTCAGGCACGCTTTGCATGGATGGAATGCGTTATGGCCTTGCGCCCGGTTGCGCGTCCCTTGTGTGCGGCGCCTCCGCCGCGATTGCCTGCGCCGCGCCCCGGCCCGCAATCGGCCCGAGGGCGGGCCTCCCACAAGTTGGCCCCGGTCTTCCAGCAGGCCTCCGTATTCCCGCGTCCCTTATGGGAGGGGCGCCTCCGCCGCGATTGCCTGCACCGCGCATCGGCCCGCAATCGGCCCGAGGGCGG
>DILD01000092.1 GCA_002424845.1 Thiobacillus denitrificans
AGCACCCAGGAACTCCGCGACGCATTCCGCCGCTCCGGCCTTTGGCGCATGGGATGGACATTCCAGCGCGCCATTACCACGCCAGCCATCAGCACGGCCATCCGCTGCGCCGCCAGTGCGGCCCGGAAGCGCGCCGAGCGCGAAGGCCGCCCGATGCCGGTGCAGGAAGCCTTGATTTAACAAGCGCCTCGCCGCCGGAGCGCTTTTTCCGGGGCAAAACTTAGGAGAAGAAAATGAGCATTCGTCCAATAACAGACACTCTTCGCCACATCGGCGGGGGCGTCTTCATCGACACCGCCAGCGACAAGCTGGCAGAACTGGTGGCTGCGGTCGACACAACCGGAAAGGCCGGCAGCATCGACCTGAAGATCAAAGTCAAAAAGGCCACGCGCGGCGGCGCGATGCACATCACCGGCACCGTGAAGGTCACCAAGCCGGCGGAAGACCCGATGGAAGCCATGCTGTTTGCAACGCCGGAAGGCAACCTCGTTGCAGACGATCCACACCAGCAAAAGCTCGATCTGAAGAGCGTTTCCGGCGCGAGCGACACCCCTGTTACCAACCTCAAAACTGCATAAGGACAAACCATGGAACTGCAATCCACCGAAACCCAAAACCTCGCCGAAACGCTGGCGCGAGAAATGAAGGCGCCCATCGAGATCATCAGCGAGCCGGGCGGCAACATCAAGCGCGTCGCCCTGCCGCCTGGCTGGAAGCTGGAAGAGAAGGACGACGACGCCAAGCTGCTCGCCGCGCCGCGCCGCAAGATCGCCAAGGTGCGCCTGCACGACGCCGACAGCTTCATCGAGTACATCAAACGCCACGGCTCGCTAGTCGATAGCACCATCTGGTGCGTTGCCGACTATCTAGCCGGAAAGGTAAATTTCCTCGGCATCCTCAACGACCATGGCGAAGACGAAAGCAAGCCCGCCTGGCGCGACCACCGCGCCACCTTCACGCCGGAATTCTCCGAGGAGTGGAACCGCTGGACGGGTAAGCACAAGCAAGGCTTATCCCAGGCTGAGTTCGCATCCTTCATCGAGGACAACCTCAAGGACATCGCCAGCGTCGAAGGCCAGCCGACCGGATCCCAGATGCTGGAAATGGCGCTCACCTTCGAGGCCAATCAGGACATGCGCTTCAAAAGCGCGATCCGCCTGCAGAACGGCGGCGTGCAGATGAGCTTCGTGCAGGACGACGACGCGCAGACGTTGCAGAAAATGCAGGTTTTCGACCGCTTCTCCATTGGTTGCCCGGTTTTTTGGAACGGCGATGCCTACCGCATCGACGCCCGGCTTCGCTACCGCGTGCGCGACGGCAAGTTGACCTTCTGGTTTGAGTTGATTCGCCAGGACAAGGTGCTAGAAGCCGCAACGCAGACGCTGATCGGCCAAATCCGAGAAAAGACGGGCAACCCCTTCTTCTTTGGTGAACCGTTCTCGCAGTGACAAACCCGGCCCGGCTTCGGCCGGGCATTACCAGGAGATAAAACATGCTCAACACAATCAAGCGCGCCATGATTCTGGCGCGCATCTATATGATCAACATCGATATTGCCCTGGCAGAATCCGCCGAGGCAGACGTCAAAAAGCGCCTCGAAGAACTAGCCCGTAAGGAAGTCTCCCTGCGCATGAACTACACCAGCACGCTGCCCATCGGCATGGTGCGGCGTTGGGAGGCATGATGGAAGCTCCGGAAATCCTGATCGCTGCCGCAGACGCCATTGGCGAGCGCGCAAGCCAGCGCGACGCGGCCGATGGCGAGCGCAGCATGGCCCGCGCCGTGACCACATTCAATTCACTGACCGGCCACAAGCTGACCGAGCGCGAAGGCTGGGTATTCATGGCTATCCTGAAGCTCTCCCGCGCCCAGGCTGGACGCCACGTCATGGACGACTACATCGACGGCGCTGCCTATATGGCGCTGGCCGGCGAGTGCGTGGTGGTTGCCCAATGAAGCGCCACGTCATGATCGACATCGAGACGATGGGCAAGGGGCCGCGTGCCGCAATCCTGGCCATTGGCGCGGTTGAATTCGACCCGGTGGGCACATCCCGAAACCCGAGCTTTTATCGCGTCGTGAGCCTCGCCAGCAGCGTTGCTGCTGGGCTTGAAATGGACGCCGAGACGGTGATCTGGTGGATGGGCCAACCGGATGCCGCCCGCGCTGCCGCATCCGCTGGCGGGCGCAACGATTCTCTAGAAAGCGCACTGCGCTCGCTGTCGGCATTCCTGGTCGGCGACGCCTTGAGCGACGAGAAGGAAGACCTGATCGTTTGGTCCAATGGCGCCAGCTTCGACTTCCCGGTCTTGTCCGAGGCATTCCGTCTCTGTGGCATCGAGAAGCCATGGCACTACTGGAACGAACGCTGCCACAGAACGCTGCGCAAAACCATTCCATGCGTCGCCGAGCCGGCGCGCAGCGGAGAGAAGCACAACGCGCTTGATGATGCCGCGCACCAGGCGGCCAGCCTGCAGGCCATCCTGGCCACGCTCGGGCGCGAACCGGCGCTTGCAGCATGACCGAGCTTGCGCTTTTTGTCTCGACCTTCGGCCTGGTGTTCTGTCTCGGCCTCCAGAGCCTCAACGTCAACGGCGGCTACTACGTTTCCGCATTCATCACCAGCTTCGCCATCGGCGCGGGAAACCTCGTCGTCCTCAAGCTCGCGCCCAGCGCGACGCCTACGGAAATGGCGGCTTATCTCATTGGCGGCCCCTTCGGGATCGTCGCCAGCATGATCGCCCACCGCAAATTCTTCAGGAGTAAAACAAAATGATCCTCACCGGCCTTTGTCGCCTCGGCCGCGACGCCGAGCTTCGCTACATGCCTGACGGCACCGCCGTTCTCGGCCTTGCCCTTGCCTACAACTACGGGAAAAAAGACGAGCAAGGCAAGCGCGCCACCCAGTGGGTTGACGCCAGCCTGTTCGGCGACCGCGCCAAGTCGCTGCAGCCCTATCTGACCAAGGGCCAGCAGATTAACGCCTACATTGACGACGTGCGCATCGAGCAATTCACCCGGCGCGACAACACGCTCGGCACCACGCTGAGCGGCCGCATTTCCAGCCTGGAATTCGCTGGAAGCGCTGCGGGAGAAAAGCCTGCACAGGGCACTTCTACCCCTTCACCGGCTGGCGCGTCGGGAGCAACTAAACCCGCTGCCCCGCCTTCCGGCGGGTTCTCTGATTTTGACGGCGACATTCCGTTCTGAGGACGGCGCCGTGAGCCTGATCGCAATCAGCAAACAGGAGGTCGA
>DILD01000009.1 GCA_002424845.1 Thiobacillus denitrificans
CAAATATGTTTTGCGCGAAACCGGCGACGCCGCGCGCGCCTTCGTGCTGACCCTGGTGGTGTGCGCGCTGGCCTCGCTGCTGGCAATCCGCGCCGCACTCAAGATCGATCCGGCGGAGGCAATCGGTGGCTGACACACAACCCGCAATCCTGATCGAGGGCATCACCAAGCGCTACGGCAGCGGCAGCGCGGCGGTCGATGCGCTCAAGGGCGTCGACATGACGGTTTATCCCGGCGAGGTGGTCGGGCTGATCGGCCCCTCCGGCTCCGGCAAGTCCACGCTGCTGAAATGCCTGGGCGCGGTGATCGAGCCGACCGCCGGAAAATTCACCCTCGGTGGCGAGGTGGTTTTCGACAACGGCTGGAAAACCGGCGACCTGCGCGCACTGCGCCGCGATCGCATCGGTTTCGTGTTCCAGGCGCCCTACCTGATCCCGTTTCTCGACGCCACCGACAACGTCGCGTTGCTGCCGATGCTGGCTGGCGTGGCCAACGCAGAGGCACGCGCCATCGCGCTGGAGATGCTCACCGCGCTCGACGTGCAGCACCGCGCGCAGGCACGGATTTCAGAACTATCCGGCGGTGAGCAGCAGCGGGTGTCGATTGCGCGCGCGCTCGCCAACAAGCCGCCGATCATTCTGGCCGACGAACCGACCGCACCGCTCGACAGCGAACGTGCGCTCACCGTGGTGAAGATACTCAACCGCCTGGCGCAGGCATTCCAGACCGCGATCATCGTCGTCACCCACGACGAAAAGATCATTCCCACCTTCAAACGCATTTACCATATCCGCGACGGCAGGACCTACGAAGAAGCCGGCGAGGGGCGGGAGATCGCGTAAGAACCCCACCCGCAACCAGGAAACCGTAAATCATGAAATCGCCTCTTGCTGTCACGTTGAGCCTGCTTGCCGGACTTGCCATCATGGCTGGCAGCGGCCAGCTCCTGGCCGACCCCATCGCCTCCAGCGCCAAGCCCCTTGCACTTCGGAACATCATGAAAGATATGGGCAAAAACGCGCAGGCCATCACCGAGGGGATTTCACACGAGGACTGGCTTCAGGTCGAAAAAGCCGCCTTGCTGATTGCCGATCATCCGCAACCGCCGCTCCCCGAGAAAATGCGAATCATGAGCTTTGCCGGCACCCGCATAGGCACGTTCAAGTCGTACGACGGCGAAACGCATGATGCCGCCAAGATGGTCGCCAAGGCCGCCAGGGGCAGCGATGGCGAAGGCGTCATTCTCGCCTTCCAGAAACTTCAGACTGCCTGCCACAGCTGCCATCAGGCATTCCGCGAACCCTTGGTCAAACATTTCTACGAGACGCGCTGAGAGAAGTGTGCCAGGGGCCTTGGGAGGCACTGATTAAACCGGGATTGTTCATTAGCCCGTCATTCCGCTGGGTGTCCCTGTTGCGATCTCGATTGTCGAGTCGTCGTGCGGGATAAACCCACTCAGCCTTGTCCGGCAACGTTTTCAGCCAACCGTCAAAATCATCCCGGACAGCTGTGGGCGAAGGCCGGAATGACGCAGTTTTGTCAAATGGACAATCCCGGATAAATTGGAGTTTCACTGGGTCATTTTTTGCAGCGGACGGGCTTTCCCCTCAAACTGAAACATAGCGGGAGTAAACAAACATGCCATCGCACACAAAACGCGGCGTCTCGATCTGGGCGATTTCCATGGTCGCAGTCGGGTTTGGCCTGCTGACCATCAAGGAAGGCGGCACGATCCTGTTCGGCGACGCGGCAGCGCGCGCCGCAGCCGGGAGTTACGTGCCGTTCGTGCTGTGGTTCAACTTCTTGGCGGGCTTTGCCTATGTCATCGCCGGCATTGGGCTGTGGCAGCAGCAGCGCTGGGCCGCGTGGCTGGCCGTCGTCATCGCCGCAGCGACAGTGCTCGCGTTTGCGGCCTTCGGTGTGCACGTGATGTCCGGTGGCGCCTACGAGCAACGCACGGTGATCGCCATGAGCCTGCGCACGCTGGTGTGGGTAATCATTACAGGGGTTGCCTACCGCAGCGTGTTGCAGGATCGTAGGTGACATTATGAAACTGACTTTTCTCGGCGCGGCACGCGAAGTCACCGGCTCCAGCTATCTGGTGGAAGCCGACGGCGTGCGTTTTCTGGTCGATTGCGGCATGTTCCAGGGCGGTCGCGAGACGCGCGCCAAGAACCAGCGCGCCTTTTCCTTCGATCCGCGCAGCATCGATTTCGTCATCCTCACCCACGCCCATATCGACCATTCCGGCTTGCTGCCGCGTCTGGTTGCAATGGGCTTCAGAGGCACCATCCACACCACCCGCGCCACCTGCGACCTGCTTGCCGTGATGCTCCCGGATTCCGCGCACATCCAGGAAAAGGAGGCCGAGTACGCCAACCTCAACCGCTTCCGCAAGGATATGGCCAGACGCGATGCCAAGCGCGGGCTGCCGCCGCGCGATACGGCGCCGCTGTATACCGTGGCGCAGGCGCAGGCCTCGCTCAAGCAGCTGGGCCCGGTCGATTACGATCAGGAAATCCAGCCGCACCCGCAGGTGCGCTGCACTTTTCGCGATGCTGGCCACATCCTCGGTTCGGCGATCGTCGAAGTGTGGGTGGGCGAGGGGGCCAGCCGCCGCAAGATCGTGTTCACCGGCGACCTCGGCCAGCCCGCGCGGCCGCTGCTGCGCGACCCCACGCACATCCACGATGCCGACTACCTGGTGGTCGAATCGACCTACGGCAACCGCGACCACAAGAGCATGGAAGCGACGCAGGACGAACTGGTGGAAGTGATCAACGACACCATCGAGCGGAAGGGCGGCAACGTCGTCATTCCGGCCTTCGCGGTGGGCCGCACCCAGGACATGCTCTATCTGCTGGCTGATTTGTCCCGGCAGGCGCGCATCCCCAAACTGACCGTGTTCGTCGACTCGCCGATGGCCACCGCAGCCACCGAAATCACCTACAGGCACATGGCCCTGCTGGATGCCGAAACGCATGAATTGATGGGCAGGCACGGCGGTGCGGCGCATTTTCGCAAGCTCAGCTTCGTCGAGGACGTGGAGGAATCGAAGTCGCTCGACCGCATCAAGGGCGGGGCGGTGATCATCTCGGCCAGCGGCATGTGCGAGGCCGGGCGCATCAAGTTCCACCTGCGCGCCAACCTCGGGCGCCGCGAGTCGACCATCCTCATCACCGGATTCCAGGCTGCCGGCACGTTCGGTCGCCGTCTGGTCGACGGCGCCAGGCGGGTGCGTCTGCTCGGCGAGGACATCCCTGTACGCGCCGACCTCTACACCCTGGGCGGATTGTCGGCGCATGCCGACCGCACGGCGCTGCTCGCCTGGCTGGGCCATTTCCGCAGCAAGCCGCGGCAGGTGTTCGTGGTGCACGGCGAGGAAACGGTGGCGAGCGGGTTTGCCGCAGACCTGCAGAAGCAGTTCGGCTGGGATGCGATGGCCCCGCTGCCGGGACAGAGCATGGTGCTCGACTGAGCCGTTGAAGATGCCCTTCGATCGATATTTCCCGGGTTTGCTGCTGGCTGCGCTGTTTGCCGGCCCGTCGGGGCAGGTATGGGCCACGCCGGAGACCCGTTGGGAAGCGTGCGGCACGATCCTTGCGGATAGCGAACGGCTGGCGTGCTACGACCGGATATCCGGACGTTCTCAGCCCGAGCCGGAGTCTTCCCCATCGCTTGAATCGGCACAGCCAGACCCCGGGTTGTTGTCAGCGCTATCGCACCACTGGGAGCTGGATGACGAGGCCAAGCGGGGCGCTTTTCTGTTTCGCCCGCATCGCCCCAATTATTTCTTGCCGGTCAAATACACCACCTCGCCCAATCGCATGCCATTCCGGGACCGGTTCGCCCAGCCCGATCTGGAACTCGATCCGGTCGAAACCGAATTGCAGCTGAGTTTCAAGATCAAGGGGGTGGAGGGCGTACTTGGCCACGACAATCTGGACTTATGGCTCGGCTACACCATCACGTCGCACTGGCAGGCCTATAACAGCACCATCTCCTCGCCTTTCCGCGAGACCAACTATGAACCGGAAGTGATCCTGACTTATCGTACGGATTACGAGATTGCCGGGTTTCGCGGCCGCTTGCTCAACCTGGGGATGTTGCATCAGTCGAACGGCCGCACCGAAGGGCTGTCGCGCAACTGGAACCGGGTTTATGCGCAGCTCGGATTCGAGCGCGACAATCTGGCGCTGCTGATCCGCCCCTGGTACCGCATTCCCGAAAACGCTGCCGATGACGACAACCCTGACATCGAAGATTACCTGGGACACGGCGATCTGCTGGCCGTCTATCAAAAGGGCAAAAATGCCTATTCGCTGCTGCTGCGAAACAATTTCAAGTCCCCGGACAATCGGGGCACGCTGAAACTCAACTGGAGCTTCCCGGTGTACGGGCGATTGAAGGGCTACGTGCAGTACTTCAACGGATATGGCGAATCGCTGATCGATTACAACCACAGGCAGCAGTCGTTGGGCTTCGGTTTCAGCCTGACCGATGGCATGTAGTTGGGGTTTCTGTTGGTCGCGAAACAGGCGATGTCGAAAGTGGGTTTGATGCGCGCTTTCAACGTGTGCGACTGCCTTGCGGTGCGGTCATTGACCGCGGAAAAGCCTGCTTCGGAAACTGGCCAGGTGCGACCATTAAAGGATTGCTGGAATCGACGAAGTGAGTGTCAGTCTGGGGCGACACGGTCAATATCGCCTCCCGCATGGAAAGCTCAGGGGAAACCGGTCGCGTCAACATTTCCGCCTATACCTACGATCTGATCCATCAGGCGTTCGATTGTGAGTACCGGGGCAAGGTGGATGCCAAGGGTAAGGGGAGCCTCGACATGTATTTTGTTACGGGCAACAAAAATCTGATCGTCTCGTAGACGGGGTGGGTTGACCCCATGAGTTTCTTGATTAACTGTTAGGCTTAATAAAAAGGGGAGACTCCATGCTTTGTCGCATCATAGTGGCGATCGTACTGTGGGCAGCAGTCACGTGCATCGTGTTTTTGGCTATCCAGAAGTACAAGTCCGAGCGCGCATCACTATTTGGAGGCGCCTTCTTTCTGGTTGTTGCGATTGTGGCAGCACTGCTGCTCCCCGTGCTTATTGGCGTACAAGATAGTTGCAACACGTATGCCTGCTTGCGGGATAAAGATATGGTGAATGCCCTAGTTACGTTTTTCATTATTAGCTGGGGTGCGTTTGGTGCAAACTTGCTCTCTTCGTGTATCAGCCATAAGTGAAAAATCAAAGGGGCTTACATTAATTTTGTTATGACGACACCATGCATCACCGCTCTCGGATTCATCTTGAGGGCACCCGTTGCACATCGTGCAACGGGGACATAACCGCGAACGTTGCTCCTTCGGCGAGGACACCACATAACAATCAACCCATTATTTATGCCGGCCGCTGCCTTTATATTAATAAATGTCCGGCCCCGTGGGTCTCTTTGGCAACTGTTGGCTTTCAGCCAAAAGATCCTGAGCTCACGCCCCAATTCATTTGGCAAGAGGATCATTTTTATGAATTTGCCATATGATAAACGGATGCCGACTTCCCTTCGTTCAATAGGAGATCAAGATGATTAAAGCCAGAATTGCTGCCTACGGTGAGTCCACGTTCAAAGGTTTTGGCAATAATGTCGAAAATATTGCTAATGCGACTCCAAATATCCTTCAGAGCGTTTTAGGAACATCTGTTGTTGGTTTGGACAATATGGCCTGCTCTGGTGTCCAGACCCGCTTGCAATTGGGATTGGCTGGAAATACTACGGTGACTGATGCTCTTGGTGTGACTCGTCCTGCTCCATTAATTGCAGCTAATGTGGCATCAGACCGTGGAACTATTGCTATTGTGAATGTTGGCATTAATGATGCCTACTATGGCTATAGTAATAATACTGTTGTGGATTTTAAGGCTAATCTCACGACTGTCGTTGAGCGACTGAAGCGCGCAGGAAAGCTCGTATTTCTTCAGTCACCCAATAAAATTGTTGCTCCAACGTACGTCAATGGTGCGGTTACAAATTCGCTTACTGGGTTAACCGTTATTCAAGCGCTTGATAATATGGCGGCACAAGTTTCAGTGGTTGCAGCGGCCAAGGGCGTCACTTATCAAGGAACATCTTCTCAGTCTGTGCCTTTGCTTGACTACACGCATCCAACAAGTGCCGGGTACGCCATGATGGCCAATGGTCTTGTCGGAATGGTTACTTCAGTAGTTGTCGGGCAAATGAAGGCGCGTGTTGCGACAGCGTTGCTTTACAACGCGTTGTTCAATCGTGCACCTGAGAAGGGCGGGTTGGACTACTGGACTGGGCAGATTTACTCAGGGGCGCTGGGGTTTGAAGATGGTTCTTGCGCTAATACGATGTTGAGTTTGCCAGCAGTTCAAGCGATATATCCTGTAAGCATGTCCAATACAAATTTTGTCACCAGTATCTATAATAATGTATTCGGACGATCTCCTGACGCAGATGGATTGGCTTACTGGGTTGGTCAATTAAATTCTGGTGTGAGCCGCGGAGCGGTCATCTCCACGATGATCGATATTGGCTATAATTATGTAGGCAGCAATTCAGTTAGCGTTAATTCTCAAAAATTCATCCAGAATCGATTATCAGTTGGTCTGGCCTATGGTTTTATTTACGGGCGGACAGCTGTTGATGGGAGTGGATCAGCATCTGTTCTTGCTGCGATTACTTATGGCGGAAGCTATACGCAGGTTGCTGCGGCAACAGCGAACTTCTAATTTTGAGGTCGAAGCTGGTTTTGGCTCGGCAAATATGCCAATGGCTCTTGCCAGTGAGTATTGTGGGTTTGTGTTGCCTGCTGTATTGGCCTCTTCATAATGCCGGCTGGCGTTTCGATGACGGGCATCACCTGCTATTTGCAAGTCGTTATAGCCCCTGGCAATACTTCTTTGTTCCCGAAATAGCTCGATTGCAGTCGGGGGCACATTTCACGCCCTTCAATGTTTTGGTTTATGAGCTTTGCCTGAAGTTTGGGGACGATTTCCCCCAGGCCGGGTACCTATTCCATTTCGGCCTGGTCTTGGCGATCGGAGGATTGGTGTGGCGTTATGTACGGATTTCCTGCGGAGATAAGGGCGCTGCATGGATCAGTACGCTGCTGTTTGTGACCGGATTTCCCGTCATTGGTGCCACCAATATGCTGATGGTTGGGCACTACCTGATTGGGGCGGTTTTCTTCTTATTGTTCCTGTTGCGCTATGAAACATACAGTCGCCATCGTCGCGGCCCAGATGTCGTCTTGTGCGTTGTCTATTTCCTCGCCTGCTTGTCCAAGGAAATCTATGTCGTAGCGCCGGCGGTGATATTGCTGGATCGCCGTCCTGCTTCTCGAATTTTTCATGTCATCGCCTTAGGGGCGACGCTTGTCGTTTTCTGGCTTGTTCGTTCTCTCGTCCTGCATCGGCTTGTTGGGAGTTACGACAATCAGTTGGGTGGGGATCAATGGGGAGAGTCGGTTTGGCAACTGCTTTCCGGAGGCCTTGGCTATTTCCTTGCGTTTCCGGTCGGTTACGCATTGGCTGTAATGATTGGGATCGTTGGGTTGCTCGCCAGCGTCAACATGTGGCGGCAAAGGGGATGGTTGGGAGGGTCAAGCGCTGTCGTATTGTTTTTTCTGGCCTGCCTGGGACCATTATTGCCGGTGGCGGGCGCCATGGATCCTGGCAATTATTCTGGTGTTAGATGGTTGTTTTTCCCCTGGCTGGCGTTTTCCCTTATTGCCGGTAGCGTGGCCATCCGCAGCCCCAATACGTTGGGCCTGGGGCGGCTTGTGGTAACGGCCTGTGCGGCGATCTCACTGTGCTACAGCATCGGCTATGGATATAGCTCTGGGTTCGCCCGCGAAAGTCAGCGGTTTGACGTTTTGTCCCGTTACGTTTTCGATCGCGATGCATGTCATTTGGTCGATAGCCAAGGTTTGTCCAGTTGGATTGCTGACCTTGCTCGAGCGGGCAATATTTCCCGTTCTGACTGGATGGTTGCGCCGGAGCCTGTGCTCCATGCACTGGCGCTGAAGGGGACGCCAATTTGTCGCCATGAAGAGGGAAGCCTACGTTTTGCCGGTATTGTGAATCCGGACAGGGTTCACAAGGACCTGCAGAGCAGTTTGAGTCTTGCCATCGTCTACACGGGAACCCATGCAACCATTCAGTTTCAGTCCGCGCTAAAGGGACGTCTTGCCTTTTACAAACCCGGTCAATATCTCCTTTACCTGGCGCCGAATGTGAGTTATCCGCTGCCGAACCCGGAGCGGTTCAATCATTTTCAGCCGGTTGTGATCGGGGAGGACGGCGTTACTGTCATTGTTGGCCCTCTAATTGATTTTTCACCATTGGTCCCGGGGACGTGGCGTTGGGAGCGTCGTGTTTAAGTAATGCAGGGCGGAATCAATAATCAAGTGCAACACCCATCCGTTAAGGTGTTGCCATGGGAATTCTCTACGAACGCACAACAAGCTGGATCAGCGCCAGCATGCAAGTCGGCCCCAAAGAGTGTAGGCAGGTTTAAGCCGCTTCCAGCTCAACATGGACGCGCCTGCCAAGAGCCGCTGCGATGTTCACCAAGGCATCAAGGGAAAACCGCGATACACGCCCGCGCAACAGGTCGTTGATGCGCGGCTGAGTGACACCGCAACGGAGCGCGGCGTCAGCTTGCTTCCAGCCGTTGGTCTTGACGATGGCGGCAATCTGCTGCATCAGTTCGGCGCGCGCCTGAAGGTTAGCGGCTTGTTCTGGCGTGTCGGCAATCGCGTCCCACACACTGCTAAAAGTCTCGGGCTTGGTCATTGGGCACCTCTCATCAGTTCGGTGAATCGCTTTTTGGCAAGCGCTACGTCACGTCTTGACGTAGCTTGAGCCTTCTTCTGGAAAGCGTGTAGCACATAAACCGTATCTGCTAACTTTGCCGTGTAAATTACCCGATAGATTCCCGAGTCGTCCCGCACGCGAACCTCCTCAACACCGTTACCAATGGAGGGCATCGGCTTAAAGTCGTCTGGCTGCTCACCACGCTGAACCTTGTCCAGTTGGTAGCCCGCATCGTGCCTGGCATCCTCTGGAAACTCCCGTAGGCATTTGAGCGAATCTCCAAGGAATCGTAGCAACTTCATTGGCTGAATATACTTGTTTTGATATAAACGTACAAGCCCGACTCACCACTAGTCGGAATGCGGCTTTCCGTGGAACCGGAAAACCACGCCCACGATTGATGGTGCCGTGGGCGGTCAGCCACAGTGGATAGACGGGCGGCGCCATGCAAATTCGCTACAATCCGGGCGACAGCAGAATAAATTATCCAAAAGGAAATCCAGGCATGAGCGTTGTTGCAGTTGTCGGGCTGGGCTATGTCGGCCTGCCGTTGGCGGTGGAGTTCGGCAAGAAAATGCCGACCATCGGCTATGACCTGTCGGTCGAGAAAATCGAGCATTACCGGCGCTTCTGCGACCCCACCGGCGAGGTGTCGGCGCATGACCTCCAGGCGGCCACGCAGCTGACCGTGACCACCGACCCCGCCGATCTGGCGCAGGCCGATTTCATCATCGTCGCCGTGCCGACCCCGGTCGACGCGGCGCATATCCCGGATTTTTCGCCGCTGGTGGGCTCCTCGACCACGGTCGGAAAGTTCATGAAAAAAGGCGCGATCGTGGTGTACGAATCCACGGTCTATCCCGGCGCCACCGAAGAAGTCTGCATCCCGATCCTGGAAAAACAGTCCGGCATGACATGGCGGCAGGACTTCCACGTCGGCTACTCGCCCGAGCGCGTCAATCCCGGCGACAAGGAACGCACCATCACCAGGATCGTTAAAGTGGTGTCGGGCGACGATGCCGCTACCCTGGACAAGGTGGCCGATTTGTACAGCAGCGTGATCACGGCCGGCGTGCATCGCGCCAGCTCCATCAAGGTGGCCGAGGCCGCCAAGGTGATCGAGAATACCCAGCGCGATCTCAACATCGCCCTGATGAACGAGCTCGCCCTGATCTTTCACCGGCTCGGCATCGACACCCTGGAAGTCCTGAAAGCCGCCGGCACCAAGTGGAATTTCCTGCCCTTCCGTCCCGGCCTGGTCGGGGGGCACTGCATCGGCGTCGACCCCTACTACCTGACCCACAAGGCCGACATGCTCGGCTATCACCCGCAGGTGATCCTCGCCGGCCGCCGCATCAACGATGGCATGGGCGCCTACGTGGCGCAGGAAACGGTGAAGAACATGATCGCCAACGGCGTGCAGGTGAAGGGCGCCAGGGTCAACGTGCTGGGCCTTACC
The DNA here is from genome assembly GCA_002424845.1 of Thiobacillus denitrificans. GTDB lineage: Bacteria > Pseudomonadota > Gammaproteobacteria > Burkholderiales > Thiobacillaceae > Thiobacillus > Thiobacillus denitrificans_F. Next base: position 10,299 of record DILD01000009.1, read on the forward strand.
TTCAAGGAAAACTGCCCGGATTTGCGCAACTCCAAAGTGGTCGATGTCATTCGCGAGCTGCAGTCCTTCGGTTGCGAGGTCTGTGTCCACGATCCGCTCGGCGAATCGAGGGAGGCCGAGCATGAATACGGTATCCGCCTCACCGCCTGGGAGGATTTGCCCGGGTGCGAGGCCATCGTGGCCGCCGTCTCGCACACGGCGTATCTGGAAAAACCCTTTGCCGAACTGACCGCCACCCTGAAAAAAGGCGGGACATTCACCGACGTCAAGTCGGCCTATGATCCGGCAGCCGTCGAGGCAGCGGGCTTTACGCTGTGGAGGCTGTGATGACCGCGTTTGAAACGCTGAAAACGCAGCTTCGCGCCGAGCCGAAAACCTGGCTGGTCACCGGCGCCGCCGGTTTCATCGGCAGCAATCTGGTCGAAGCCCTGTTGCTGCTCGACCAGCGCGTGGTCGGGCTCGACAACTTTGCCACCGGCCACGAAAAGAATCTGGCCCAGGTGCAGGCCGGTGTCGGCCCCGGGCGCTGGGCCCACTTCACGTTCCGGCGCGGCGACATTCGCGAACTCGCGGATTGCCATGCCGCCTGCAAGGGGGTTGATTACGTGCTGCACCAGGCCGCGCTCGGCTCGGTGCCGCGTTCGCTGGAAGACCCGCTGACCACTCATGCCGCCAACAACACCGGCTTCATCAACATGCTGGTGGCGGCGCGCGACGCCGGGGTGAAGCGTTTCGTCTACGCGGCGTCCTCTTCCACCTACGGCGACCACCCGGGCCTGCCCAAGGTCGAGGACGTCATCGGCAAGCCGCTGTCGCCCTATGCGGTGACCAAGCTGGTGAACGAGCTGTATGCCGACGTGTTCGGCCGCTGCTACGGCATGGAATCGATCGGCCTCAGGTACTTCAACATCTTCGGCCGCCGCCAGGACCCCAACGGTGCCTACGCGGCCGTGGTGCCGAAATGGGTGGCCAGCATGATCCACAACGAGCCGGTGTACATCAACGGCGACGGCGAAACCAGCCGCGACTTCTGCTACATCGACAATGTCATCCAGGCCAACCTGCTCGCCGCCACCAGCCAGCATGCGGAGGCCGCGAACCAGGTCTACAACGTCGCGGTCGGCGACCGCACCACGCTCAACCAGCTGTTCGAGGCGATTCGTTCGCTGCTGGCGCCGAAGTATCCCCATCTGGCCGATTTCAAGCCGGTTTACCGCGATTTTCGTGCCGGCGACGTGCGGCATTCGCTGGCCGATATTTCCAAGGCCCGCACGCGCCTGGGCTACACGCCCTCACACCGCATCGGCGAGGGGCTGGCCGAGGCGATGGACTGGTATGTGCACGACCTGGGCTGAGCCAGGTACGCTTGATTCATTGTGGAGCATCCCATGAAACACCTGTTTTTATCCGGGTTCGCCGTGTTGCTGCTGAGCAGTGGCGCCCTGGCGGACAACATCACCTACCGTGCGGACATTCGCCCGCTATGGGAAAAGCAGTGCATGGCCTGTCATGGCGAGTCCTCGCCTTCTCTCGCCAACTTCGACGACAGAAAGGACGAGTACAAGAAGCTGCAGCGCGGTCCGCGCATGGACAGCCATGCCAGCCTGACGAGCTTCGTCGGCTGGCCGGACAGCGGCGCGCTGATGCGCCGGCTGGACGACGGGACGCATACCCGGGATGGCAAGCCGGGCAATATGTACGTCTACCTGGGCGCCAGCGAAGCCGAGCGGCAAAAGAACCTGGCGCTGTTCAAGGCATGGGTCGGTGAGGGCGGCTGGGTGCTGAAACGATTCAAGGATCTCACGCGGGAAGAGCTTGGCAGGATGCGGGTCGAGGAATAAGCCGCGATCGCAGCCGTGGGTTCGGCGGGCGCACAACCTCCCGCCCGGAATTCGGCATAATGACGCGATGCCGTCTGCCAAAATCAAGATACGTTTCCTGGCCGGCCTGCTGCTAGCGGGCCTGGCGCTTGCGGCCCGCGCGGTCGATCTCCCTCCCGCTTTTACCGTAGCGCTGACGCAGGCCGGCATTCCGCTCGATCATGTGGCGCTGGTGGTGCAGCCGCTCGATGCAGCGGCGCCGCTGCTCAGCCACAACGCCGACGCGGCGCTCAACCCGGCATCGGTGATGAAGCTGGTGACCAGTTTTGCCGCGCTCCATCAGCTTGGCCCCGGTTACGTGTGGACAACCGATGTCTGGGCCGACGGCCCGATCGCGGAGGGCGTGCTGAACGGCAACCTCGTCATCAAGGGTTACGGCGATCCCACCCTGACGCTGGAGCGGATGTGGCTGCTGCAGCGCGAATTGCGCGCGCGCGGAATCCGCCATATCCGCGGCAGGCTGGTGCTTGATTCCAGTTATTTCAACGTGCCGGCAATCGATCCGGGCGCCTTCGACGACGAACCTCTGGCCTTGTACAACGCCGTGCCGGGCGCGCTGGTGGCCAATTTCAATGCCATGACGCTGCGCCTGAGGCCCGATGCCGACCGGGTCCTGATCGTGCCCGACATCGCCCTGCCCGGGGTGGCCCTGACTTCGCATCTGGTGTTGAACGAGGATGCCGGCTGCAATGGCTGGCGAAGTGCGGTGAAGCCGACCTTTGCCGGACCCACGCAGGTTGAGTTGAGCGTGACCGGGCGCTATGCGCGTGGATGCGGCGAGCAGGCCATGATGCTGAGTCTGTTCGAGCCGGCAGCCACCTTCGATTTCATTTTTCGCGGGCTGTGGGCGGAATCGGGCGGCACCTTGGACGGGGCGACGGTCGCGGGTGCGGCGCCGAAAGCCGAGCCGCTGCTGCGGTTCGCGTCGGAACCCCTGACCGGCGCACTCAACCGGCTGAACAAATATTCCAACAACCTGATGACGCGCAATCTTTTTCTGACCCTGGGTGCGGAAAGGGAGGGCGCGCCCGCGACACTGGAAAAAGGCGAGCGAACCGTGCGCGAGGTGCTGGCGCACCGTGGCGTGCCTGTGAACAAGCTGGTACTGGAAAACGGCGCGGGGCTGTCGCGCATCGAGCGCATCAGCGCGGACGCGCTGAACCAGTTGCTGCGCGCGGCCTACAATAGCCCGCTGTTTTCCGAGTTCGAATCGGCGCTGCCCATCGTCGCCATCGACGGCACGCTGAAGCGCCGCTTCAACGGCAGTCCGCTGACCGGCAACGCCCACCTGAAAACCGGCACCCTGCGCGATGTCAGCGCGCTGGCGGGCTATGTCTACACCGTCCAAGGCCGGCGGGTCGCGTTCGTCATGCTGGTTAACCACCCCGGAGCGCGCCGCAGCGAAGCGGCACAGCAGGTTTTGCTGGAGTGGGTTCAGGCGGGCGGTGGCGCGCCATGAATCCGGCCTGCCGCGTGATGGGTTTGTTCCTGGTGCTGCTGGCATTGTTTCAGTCGCTGCCGGTGGCGGTGGAGGCCTGGCAGGCGCGGCAGTGGCCGGATGTCCCGTCGGAATGGATCCGGCTGGCGCTGCTGCCGGTGTCGCTGTGGCTGTATCTGCGCTATTTCAGCATCCTGGGCTGCCGTCAGTGCGAAAACCGTCATAACGATGACGTCCGATAAGCCGCTCCGAGCGGGAAGGGCAGCGCGGCCTGGTGGACTATTCGGGTTGCAGCAGATCGATCCTGAAACTGTCCTCGTAAGGCGGCACATTGCATTCGATGATGTCGGAGGGGGCGACGTCGAGGCGAACGCCGACGATGTCGGTGCGCACCGGCAGTTTCGATGCGCCGCGATCCACCAGCACCACGGTGCGGATCTCTTCCGGCTGGCGTCCGGCCAGATACTCCACCGCGCGCAGCATGGAGTGGCCGCGATACATCACGTCATCCACCACCAGCAGCGTGTATCCGGCGAGGTCGAGGCTGGCGTGCGTGGGGTTTTCGGTCAACTGCGTTTCCGGGTGGAGCAGGGTGAGGTCGTCGGCATAGCGCTTGATCTTGAGATCCAGGCGCACGCAGTCGCTGAGTCCCCAGACTTGCTGTAGCCGTGCATGCAGCCGGTCGGCCAGCGGCGCGCCACGCCGCAGGATGCCGACGATCGCCACCCGTGTGCGCCCGGTCAGCAGGCCCGCTGCCTGGCGCGCCATGTCGTCGACGATGGCATCGAGTTGTGC
>DILD01000091.1 GCA_002424845.1 Thiobacillus denitrificans
TGCAGCAGCGCCTGCTTGCGCTGCGCCGGGCAATACAGGCCGCCGGTGCAGCGCGCCGCCGACTCGCCCTCCAGCCGCACCACGTGCGAGCCGCACTCGGGGCAGAGCGGATAGGCTTGCAGGATATTGAAGCGTGACGGCTCCGGCTGCGGGCGACGTTCCATCACGACCGAGACAACTTCGGGGATCACGTCACCGGCACGTCGCACGATCACGGTGTCCCCGACACGCACATCCTTGCGGTCGATTTCGTCCTGATTATGCAAGGTCGCATTGGTCACGGTGACGCCGCCGACGAAGACCGGGGCAAGGCGCGCGACCGGTGTCAGGGCGCCGGTCCGCCCAACCTGCACCTCGATAGCCCGCACCGTGGTGAGCTGTTCCTGTGCCGGATATTTATGGGCCACCGCCCAACGCGGTTCACGCGTGACAAAACCAAGTGCTTTTTGCTGGTCGAGTCGATTGACCTTGTACACCACGCCATCGATATCGAACGGCAGGCTGTCGCGGCGTGCGGCGATTTCGTCATGAAAAGCGATCAGCGCCTCCGCGCCCAGGCCGGTCATGCGCTCGTCGCAAACGGGGACTCCGAAATTCCGCAACGCGTCGAGGACGGCACTGTGGGTGGATGGCAGCGTCCAGCCCTGCGTCTCGCCAATCCCGTAGGCAAAAAATGACAGCGGGCGCTGCGCGGCTATTGCCGGATCAAGTTGGCGAATACTGCCCGCAGCTCCATTACGCGGGTTGACCAGGGTCGGCTTGCCGGCCTGGCGCTGGCGTTCATTGTAGCGTTCGAAATCGTCGCGCCGCATGTACACCTCGCCTCGCACTTCCAGCACGGCAGGCGGCGATTCGGCATCCAGCCTTAGCGGAATAACGTGCACCGTGCGGATGTTCCGGGTGACATCCTCACCGGTTTCTCCATCACCGCGAGTGGCAGCCTGCACCAGAATACCGTTTTCATAGCGCAGGTTGATGGCAAGGCCATCGAATTTCAGCTCGGCCGCGTACTCGACTGGAGGCGCGTTCGCATCGAGTCCAAGCTCCTTGCGCACACGGAAATCGAAGGTCTGGGCACCGCTAGCCTCGGTATCGGTTTCCGTACGGATCGAGAGCATCGGCACTGCGTGACGTACGGTGACAAAGCCATCCAGCGGTTTGCCCCCAACACGCTGGCTGGGCGAATCAGGGGAGACCAGTTCAGGATAGCTGGCCTCGATGGCCTGCAATTCACGAAACAACCGGTCATATTCCACATCAGGAATAGTCGGTTGATCGAGGGCATAGTAGGCGTAATTGTGGCGCTCGATCTCCTGGCGCAACGCAGCAACGCGCGCCCGCGCCTCGGGCGATGCCATCAGGAAAACAGGCGCAGGGCCCGGCGAGATCCGGATGGCACGCCCCGTGCCTCCATGCGCGAGTAGATTTGCACAAGCTGGGTACGGATTTTCTCGATGCCGGCATCAGTCAGCGGACGCTGGTTGTCATCGACCAGAACGCCGCCGACATCTTGGGCCAGCTTTCGGCCAAATGCCACCATGCTATCGAACACCTTGAGACCATCCGGCACTCGCGGCACATCGAACTGCAGCGTCACACCCTGCGAGGTTTGCCCTTCCGGCGCTTCCGGGGCAAAGGGCTCGGCATCGTGGTTACACAGGGAATAAAGCGGTTCGCCACGGCTATCGAGCAACTGGAACGCGCCATCAGCACCCAGCACCATGCCCCCTCCCTCGGCCTCTCGAACAATGTGTGCGAAGCTGAGCGTGTCATCACCAGATGCGACCACATTCAGGCCGATCAGGATATCCACGTCAACGCAAAAGTGGTCAATCGCCCGGGCACGCTCCAGGGCATCCGCGATATCGTCACAAGCAATACTCAAACCATGGGTGTTCGCCATGGCCTGGAGTCCGTCACGCAATGCAAGCAGTTGACTTTCCTCTACCGCCCCTACGCGATCAGCCAGCTGCATCATGACCGCCACGTCCTGATACTGCACATCCCGCCAGGGTTGAATGTCTTCCCACACGGCCGCGCCAACCGGCAAACCTGTCCAGCGTACCGCTTTACCCAGAGTGCGTGCGCGATTATAGGCATCGGCAAACGTGTTCGCAGGAACCCCGTCTCTGCGGCTGATACGTATACGGTATTCGAGCAGTTCATCGGGAGGCGCGGGTTGCTCGTTGGACGTGCGTGGCGGAATGCCGGCGGATGTCGTCGTGACGGGCTGTAAAACCTCGTCGGCCGAAGATACGACGCCCTGCGACACGCTCGCACCAGTAGAAAAATGGGGTTCGATGTCAGAAGGGACATCATCCAGGCCGCCCGCATCGAAAGCCGGCGTTTGCAACGCGGGTTCGATCCGTTCAGACGGCTCTCGCTTGCCCACCTCCGGTTGCATCAGGGCATCGCCCATAGGCTTCTGGAAAGCGGCATCCGCCTGCTTGCGGAAACGCCGCTCCTGCAACCAGTTGAAGACCAGAACGGCCACAACTACGCCTGCGCCGATTGCCAACAGCCATAACTGCAAATCACTCATGGGGGATCCCGGTTTGATTGGCGTGACTCACGACGCGAACGAACCATTCGTCCGGTGCCACCATGCCGAGTTCATTACGCGCACGCTCTTCAATGGCATCACGCCCCTGCTTGAGATCGCCCAATTCGGCGAGCAGGCCCGTATTACGTATTTGCTGGCGTTGATTGAGCTCGAGACGGGTATCGACTTTTTGTGCTTGTTCACGCACTTTCAACCACCCTCCCTCGCCCAACCACAACGGATATTGCAGCAATGCAATGGCGGCAACCAACGCCCAGGTTAGTCCCCGGCTACGAATGCGCGCGACAATCCCCGCCGCGAAACCGTTAGCCGCGCTGGCGGAAAGCATCGCGTCCCGGGTAGCTGGCCGTGTCACCGAGTTCTTCCTCGATGCGCAGCAGTTGGTTGTACTTGGCCATGCGATCGGAGCGCGACAGCGAGCCGGTCTTGATCTGGCGGGCGTTGGTCGCCACGGACAGATCGGCAATCGTAGTGTCCTCGGTTTCGCCCGAGCGATGCGAGATCACAGATGTGTAGCCAGCCTGCTTGGCCATCTCGATCGCCAGGAAGGTTTCCGACAGCGTGCCGATCTGGTTGACCTTGATCAGGATCGAATTGGCAATGCCCTTGTCGATGCCCTCCTTGAGGATTTTCGAGTTGGTGACGAAGAGATCGTCGCCCACCAGCTGCACGCGCTTGCCAAGCTTCTCGGTGTGCACTTTCCAACCGTCCCAGTCACCTTCAGCCATGCCGTCTTCGATGCTGATGATGGGATATTTGTCGCACCAGGCTGACAGGTAATCAGTGAATTCGGCGGAAGTCAGCTTCAAACCCTCGGACTCGAGGTGATAACGACCATCCTTGTAGAACTCCGACGCAGCGCAATCGACGCCGATTGCAACATCGATGCCGGGCTGCAGGCCGGCTTTTTCGATCGCCTGCACGATCAGCTTCAGCGCAGCCTCATGCGATTCCAGGTTGGGCGCGAAGCCGCCTTCGTCGCCGACGGTCGTCGCCATGCCGGCGTCGTCGAGCAGCTTTTTCAGCGCATGGAACACTTCGGCACCGTAGCGCAGCGCTTCGCGGAAGCTCGGCGCGCCGACCGGAATGATCATGAATTCCTGCATGTCGATGTTGTTGTTGGCGTGCGCGCCGCCGTTAATGATGTTCATCATCGGCACTGGCAGCTGCATCGGCGCTGCGCCGCCGAGATAACGGTACAGCGGCAGGCCGGCCTGTTCGGCAGCGGCGCGCGCGCACGCCATCGACACCGCCAGCAGCGCATTGGCGCCGAGGCGCGACTTGTTCTCGGTGCCGTCGAGATCGATCATGGTCTGGTCGATGAAAGCCTGGTCTTCGACATCCAGCCCGATGATGGCCTCGCAGATTTCGGTGTTGACGTGTTCGACAGCTTTCAGCACGCCCTTGCCGAGATAGCGCGACTTGTCGCCGTCGCGCAGTTCGATCGCCTCGCGGCTACCGGTGGAGGCGCCGGACGGCACGGCAGCACGGCCCAGCACGCCGGACTCCAGCAACACGTCGGCTTCAACAGTGGGATTGCCGCGGGAGTCGAGAATTTCCCGTGCGATGACATCGATAATTGCACTCACTTTGTTTCCTCAAAATTCAATTTTTATCCGCGAAGGACGCGAAGAAGCGCGAAGAAAACCCAAGTCCTGCTTTTTCTTTACTTCGCGTCCCTTCGCGTCCTTCGCGGATCAGGTTTTCATCAATTTATGTTCAATAAACCCGCGCTGTTTCACCAGCGCGTCGATTTCCTTCAGCGTTTCCAGCAGTTCCTTCAGCATGCCGAGCGGCCACGCGTTGGGCCCGTCGGACAAGGCACATGCCGGATCCGGATGCGTCTCCGCAAACACGCCCGCCACGCCTGTGGCCACGGCCGCACGCGCCAGCACCGGAACAAATTCACGCTGGCCGCCGCTGGTCGCACCCTGCCCACCCGGCTGCTGAACGGAATGGGTGGCATCGAACACCACCGGACAGCCGGTACTGCGCATGATCGCCAGCCCTCGCATGTCGGACACCAGCGTGTTGTAGCCGAAGGAAACGCCGCGCTCGCACACCATGATCTGGTCGTTGCCGACGGCGCGCGCCTTGTCGACCACGTTCTGCATGTCCCACGGCGCCAGAAACTGGCCCTTCTTGATGTTGACCGGACGCCCGGTGCGCGCGACGTTCTGGATGAAGTTGGTCTGCCGGCACAGGAAGGCCGGCGTCTGCAGCACGTCGACCACCGCCGCCACTTCATTCAGGGGCGTATCTTCGTGCACGTCGGTCAGCACCGGCACGCCGATTTTGGCTTTTACTTCAGACAGGATGCGCAGGCCCTCTTCCAGGCCGAGGCCACGAAACGACTTCGTCGACGAGCGATTGGCCTTGTCGAATGAGGACTTGTAGATAAAGGGAATACCCAATGCCGCACACATTTCCTTCAGTTGGCCAGCGGTGTCCATTGCCAGTTGTTCCGACTCGATCACGCAAGGACCCGAAATAAGGAACAGCGGCTGGTCGAGACCCGCCTCGAAATGACAGAGTTTCATTTGCCGTGCTCCTGTTGTCGGGCCAGCGCTGCCTGCACAAAGGCGATAAACAGCGGGTGTCCATTGCGCGGATTGCTGGTGAATTCCGGATGGAACTGACAGGCGACGAACCACGGGTGTACCGATGTCGGCAATTCGACCATTTCACACAAATCGGTTCCGGGCGCCCGCCCGGCCACCACCAACCCCTTCGCCTCAAGCTGGGCCAGCAGGGTGTTGTTGACTTCATAACGATGGCGATGGCGTTCGGTAATGCTTGCCGCGCCGTACACCTTGCGCGCCAGCGTCCCCTCCTTCAATTCGCAAGGCTGGCCGCCGAGACGCATGGTTCCGCCGAGATCCGATTGTTCGCTGCGTTTTTCAACCTGACCGGTGCGATCCAGCCATTCGGTAATGAGGCCAATCACGGGATAGGGCGTGGCCAGTTCGAATTCGGTTGAATGAGCATCCGCCATGCCGGCCACATCACGCGCAAACTCCACCACGGCAAGCTGCATGCCCAGGCAAATACCCAGATACGGCACCTTGTTCTCGCGCGCAAAGCGGATGGCAGCAATCTTGCCTTCAACCCCGCGTTTGCCGAAGCCGCCCGGCACCAGAATCGCGTCCATGCCTTTCAGGCAGTCCGTTCCGAATTTCTCGATCTGTTCGGAGTCGATGTAATGGATTTTCACCTGGCTCTTCGTGTGCATGCCGGCGTGGATCATCGCCTCCGACAGCGACTTGTAGGATTCGGTGAGGTCGACATACTTGCCGACAAACGCGATGTTGGCCTCGTACTTTGGATGCTCCAGCGCATGAACCAGACTCTTCCACACACTGAGATCGGCTGCACGGGCCAGAATGTTGAGCTTGTGACAAACGATCTCGTCCAGCATCTGGTCGTGCAGCATGGCCGGAATCTTGTAGATCGAATCGGAATCGCGGACTTCGATCACCGCCTCCGGGCGCACATTGGTGAACAGCGCGATCTTGCGCCGCTCGTCGGCCGGGATTTCGCGGTCGGCACGGCACAGCAGGATATCGGGCTGGATACCGATCTCGCGCAGCTCTTTGACACTGTGCTGGGTCGGCTTGGTTTTCAGCTCGCCCGCGGTGGCGATGTAGGGCAGCAGCGTCAGGTGGATGAAGCAGGTGTTTTCGGGACCGTCCTCGAAGCCCATCTGGCGGATAGCCTCCAGGAAGGGAAGCGACTCGATGTCACCCACGGTGCCGCCGATTTCGACCAGCGCCACATCAGCCCCCTGAGCTCCCTCGCGGATGGAGCGCTTGATCTCGTCGGTGATGTGCGGAATGACCTGCACCGTGCCGCCGAGATAATCACCACGCCGCTCCTTGTCGATCACCGACTTGTAAATCTGACCGGTGGTGAAGTTGTTGCGCTTGCTCATACGCGCGCTGGAAAAGCGCTCATAGTGCCCCAGATCCAGGTCGGTTTCCGCACCGTCATCGGTCACGAACACCTCGCCATGCTGGAACGGACTCATGGTCCCAGGATCGACGTTGATGTACGGATCGAGCTTTAACAGGGTGACACGGATACCGCGCGATTCGAGCAGCGCAGCGAGTGAAGCGGAGGCGATCCCTTTCCCGAGGGAAGAAACCACCCCACCAGTGACAAACACATACTTCGTCATGTTATGAGCGGGGGCGGGTGATAGTGGATTCTACTCCATACCCTGTTACCGCTCAATGTACCGGGTACACGTCTCCGGGGCCGCCGGAAGGGCCAAACCATCAGGAACGGCCCGGCCGGCAAAGGTCCGTCATCAAGGCAAAACCCGGTCAATGAGCAATTTTACCCCTGTCGTCCCCACTTTCACGCCCGAAACCGATCCCTCAAAATCACCCGGCTGGGACATGGGGTTACCGGACATCGAAACCCGCGCTACCAACGCCACCTCCATGTGCTGAGAAAGAACATTCACGGGATTCATCGCCATGCTGTCATCCAGGCTGAATTCGAGTGGAAGACTATCGACGGTACTCCGGACGGCCGCCACCGGGGCACCCCCTGCACCGGGCCGCGCGAACAGAAATACTGTTGCGCTGCCATCCAGCCTGGATTTCAGCGCCGGTGCAATATCAACCCGACCAGCAACGCGTCCGCCCTGAACCGGTGAAGACCGGCTTTCGGTGACAGCCGGCGAGATGTCTGGGCTGCCCATCCCGGCCAAACCGGGGAAAGCCAGACGCTCGGCCTCTTTCTGCGTGGCCAGAATGTCCTGCGCATAGGGGTCGTTCGGCGGCAGCAAATTGTACAAACGTTTCAAATAGACGCTGGCTTGTTCAAAGCGCTGCGTCTGGAATGCATGGATGCCCGCCAGTTCCAGACCTTTTATGTCCTCCGGGTCGATCTCCAGTGCCTTCTGAACCAACTCGACAGGCTTGCCTGCCAACACACGGTTGTTGGCGATGGCGAGGGCCTCGGCGTAGCCGGACAGCACGGAGGCATCGCCCGGCAACAACTTCATCGCCTTTTCAAAAGCCTGCAACGCCCCGGGCCACTGCCCCACTGCCGCATAGGTTTTGGCCAGCATGCTCCATGCCTCACCGTCATCGGGATTGTTCCGGGTTTTTTCTTCAACCCGCTGGATCATCTTTGTGAAGTCGTGTTCACTCGACACGCCGGCCATAGCGGAGTGCCCGGATCCCGCCCGCCCTTCCGCAAGCGCTCTCAGCAAAGCCGGGTTGCCCATCGTGAAATACAGCCAGAAGGCCAAGACTGGCAAGAAAATGGCCCAGGCATAGCCCAGCTTGCGACTGCTGGCCCGGCCAGGTTCGGGCCGCCCTTCCAACGTCAGGGCATCATCGGCCAAACGAACCTCGAGCTCACGTTTTGCGCTTTGATATTGCGCATCGGAAAGCAGGCCATTGACGCGATCAAGCTCCATTTCCCGCATCTGATCCCGGTAAACCGCAATATTGACGTCACGCCGTTCCGCCCTGCCGCCCCCCGATCTCGGCCGCAGCAGCGCGGGCAGCACAAAGGCCAAGGCAATGACGACACAAACGACAGTCGAAATCCAGAATAGTGAAACGATCCAGAGTGGATTCATTGATCTTCTTCCAACAGTTGGGCTGCAGTTGCAAGCCGCTTCTCATCCACCGGCACGTTCCCAGTGACACGGCGATGCCGCAGCGTCATATACCAAGCCACTCCACCCATACCCAGGAAAAGCACAGGTCCAAGCCAGAGCAGCCAAGTCACGGGTTTAAAGGGCGGGCGATACAGCACAAAGTCACCGTAACGCTCGGTCAGGTAATCAACCACCTCGCCATCGTTCTTGCCGGCTTTCATTTGCTCGCGAATCTCGCGCCGCAGGTCTTCCGCCAGTTCAGCGTGTGAACCCGCCAGCGACTCATTCTGACAAACCAGACAACGCAGGTCTTCCGCCAGATTAATCAGCCGAGCCTCGATAGCCGGATCTTCAGCATTGGGCTGCGCTTCCTTGGTGACAACCGTCTCCGCAGCCAGGGCTGGTTGAACGCAAACCAGTAGCAGAACCAGCAAGATCCGCTTGATGCGATATGACCTCATAAGCCCAACTCTCTCAGCTTCGGATCGAACCGCTTCTGCCACACCTCGTTGCTGATCGGCCCGACATGCTTCATGCGCACGATGCCTGCCCGGTCGATCAGGTAGGTCTCCGGGGTGCCGGTCACACCATAGTTAATACCAACCCTGCCATCGAGATCGTCCGGCACCGCCACATAGGGGCTGCCGGTACGCTCAAGCAGCGCTTCCGCCTCGCGCTCTTTATCCTTCCAGTTGAGGCCGACGATGGGGACGCGGCCGCTCCGCGCGATCTGCATCAGCACCGGGTGTTCCCGGCGGCACGACACGCACCAGGGCGCCCAGACGTTGAGCAGCCAGACTTTGCCTTTCATGTCGGCCGGGGCGAAGGAAGCGTTTGCGTCCCCCACCAGCGGCAGGGTGAAGGCTGGCGCGGTGCGGCCGATAAACGGCGAGGGCACTTCACGCGGGTTGAGGAACAGACCCTTGGCGAAGAAGCCGACCAGGACGAGAAAGAGGACGAGGGGCAGCCAGCGTTTCATGCTTCAGGCCCCCTGTGCAGCAACGTGCTTCGGCACTTCGCTGCGCCTCAACGCGATGCGGTAGCGCTTGTCGGCGGCGGCCATGAAGCCGCCCACCACCATGAGCAGGGCGCCAAGCCAGAGCCAGTTGATGAACGGCTTGTGGAACAGGCGAACGGTCCAGGCGCCCTGTTCATCGAGCTGTTCGCCCATGGCGACGTAAAGGTCGCTGAAGACGACCGGGCGCACCGCGGCCTCGGTCATCGCCATGCCGGAGGCGTTATAGACGCGCTTCTCCGGATGCAGCGTCGCCATCAGCTTGCCGTTCTTGCTGACTTCCACGGTGCCGCGGACGGCGCGGTAGTTGGGGCCGTCATGCCCGGTGGTGCCACGGAAGGTGAAGGTGTAGCCGTCGAGTTCGGCATAGCTGTTGACGTCCATACGGACATCGCGCTCGGTGGCGTAGTTGGCGACCACGGCAATGCCGGCGACGCCGACCGCGATGCCGAAGTGCGCCAGTTGCATGCCCCAGAAGCCGCGCGGCAACGCCGACAGTTTCTGCAGCAGGCCGCCCTGGCCGTGCTTGAGGCGGTCGGCAAACGCGACCAGCACCGCCAGCGCGATCCAGGCGGCGAGAAAAAAGCCTAGGCTGGCCCAGGGTTTGAAGCCATCCAGCGTCAGCGGCAGCAGGATGGCGACCGCCACTGCCACGCCGAGCGCCCATTTCATGCGGGTGGCGATGTCGGGCAGGCTGGCTTCCTTCCAGCGCGCCAGCGGGCCGATGCCCATCAGGAACAGCGCCGGCGCCATCAGCGGCACGAACACCGCGTTGAAGTAAGGCGGCCCGACCGAGATCTTACCCAGGCCCATGGCGTCCATGAACAGCGGATACAGGGTGCCGAGCAGCACCGAGCCGAGCGCGGCGATGAGGATAACGTTGTTGGCGAGCAGCAAGGATTCGCGCGAGAACCAGGTGAAGCCGCTGCCGGTGACCATCTTCGGTGCGCGCCAGGCGTACAGCGCCAGCGAGCCGCCGATCACCACGGCCAGGAAGCCGAGGATGAAGGCGCCGCGCGCCGGATCGGTGGCAAAGGCATGCACCGAGGAGAGCACGCCGGAGCGCACCAGGAAGGTACCAAGCAGCGACAGCGAAAACGCGGTCAGCGCCAGCAGCACGGTCCAGGCCTTGAAGGCGCCGCGCTTCTCGGTGACGGCAAGCGAGTGGATCAGCGCGGTGCCGGCGATCCACGGCATGAACGAAGCGTTCTCGGTGGGATCCCAGAACCACCAGCCACCCCAGCCCAGTTCGCGGTAGGCCCACCAACTGCCGAGCACGATGCCCAGCGTGAGGAAAGCCCACGCTACGGTGGTCCACGGCCGCGACCAGCGCGCCCAGGCGACGTCCATCTTGCCGGAGAGCAGCGCGGCGATGGCAAAAGCGAAGGCGACGGCAAAGCCGACGTAGCCCATGTACAGCATCGGCGGGTGGATGATCATGCCCCAATCCTGCAAGAGCGGGTTCATGTCGTTGCCGTCCATCGCGGCAGGCAACAGGCGCTCGAACGGGTTGGAGGTGATGAGCAGGAAAGCCAGGAATCCGACCGAGATCAGCCCCATGACGCCAATCACGCGCGCCGCCATGTCTTCCGGCAGGTGGCGCGAGAACACCGACACCGCGGTGCTCCAGAACGCGAGAATCAGCACCCACAAGAGCAGCGATCCTTCGTGCGAGCCCCAAGTGGCGGTGAGGCGGTAAATCTCGGGCAACTGAGAAAACGAGTTCTTCGCCACATTGAGCACCGAGAAATCGTTGTTAAGGAAGGACCAGGCGAGACAGACAAAGGCCAGCAGCACGAACACGAACTGTCCCTGTGCTGCCGGTCGCGCCACCGCCATCAGGGTGAAATCGCCACGCTGCGCGCCATAAAGCGGCAGGATGGCTTGGGTCAGCGCCAGCAGCAGCGCAACTATCAGGGCGAAATGGCCGAGTTCGGGAATCATGGGGCCCACCTCCAGTAAATCCATTGGGCGTTTCTGTCATGGCAGAAACGCGATTCATTCATTTTTTAATCGAACCGGGATCAGCCGATGCGGATATGAAAACCTGCTTACTCCACCACTGTCTGCTGGGCTTTCTGCGCCTGCTCAATGGCATGCGCCGCTTCCGGCGGCATGTAGTTCTCATCATGCTTGGCCAGCACCTGGCTGGCGGCAAACAGACCATCGGAACCGAGCCGGCCTTCAGCCACGACACCTTTCCCTTCCTTGAACAGGTCGGGCAGGATGCCGGTGTAGATCACCGGGATGGTACGGGCGGTATCGGTGACGACGAAGCGCGTGGTGAGTCCGTCCTTCTCGCGCTTGATGCTTCCCTCCTCGACCAGGCCGCCAATACGGAAGGCACGGGCAGTCGGCGCCTCGCCGTTGGCAACCTGCGTCGGCGAGAAAAAGAACACCAGATTGCTGTTGAAGGCGTTGAGCACCAGCACCACCGCAAGCCCGAGGGCGGCGACGACGGCGGCGATGAGAGCGAGTTTCCTGTGGCGCGGTTTCATTTCACTTTCCTTGCGAATTTCAGGGTTGCTGATTCAATCGCTGCAAACGCCTGAGCGTATCCAGGGTGCGCTGGCGATGGCGGCGCAATAACCATATCTCGCCCGCAACGCACAGCGCGGTCATGCCGAAAGATCCCCAGACATAAAGTCCGTAGCCCCCCATGGCCCAGAAAGCCTGCCAGCTTTCCCAGTTCATGCCTGGCCCTCCAGCTGCGCACGCGCCCATTCGGTCTGCCGTTCGCGCTCGAGGATCAGGATGCGCGAACGGGCCAGGGAAACGGCGATGGTATACATCCAGGCCGCGAGCGCCATGACAAGCATGCCCCAGAGCATGATCATGGCCATGGACGGCGCGCCGGTGAGGCTGACCGAAGATCCCTGGTGCAGGGTATTCCACCATTTGACCGAGAAATAGATGATCGGAATATTGATGACGCCGACCAGGTTGAGCAGCGCGCCGGCGCGGTCGGCACGGCGCGGGGCGTCGATGGCGGCCTGCAGGGCCATGTAGCCGACATAAAGGAACAGCAGGATCAGTTCGGAAGTGAGGCGGGCATCCCACACCCACCATGTGCCCCACATCGGCTTGCCCCAGAACGCGCCAGTCCACAGCGCAATGAAGGTGAACATGGCGCCGGTAGGTGCCAGCGCACGCGCTATGAGGAACGACAGTCGGGTGTTGAAGGCCAGGCCGATGGCCGACCAGAAGGCCATGACGAGGTAGATAAACATCGACATCCAGGCCGCAGGCACATGGATGAAGATGATGCGGTAGCCCTCGCCCTGCTGGAAATCGGTGGGAGCGATGAAGAAGCTGATGTAGAGGCCGATCGCGCCGAGCACAACGGCGAGCCCGGCAAACCAGGGGATGAGCTTGCCGGCCAGCGGGTAAAAAGTCGCCGGCGAGGCGTAATAGTAAAGATTCAAATGTTTACTCCACGGATACTTTGAGGGCCAGCGAACTGATCCACGGCGCAATCAACAAGGACATCACCAGAAACGCCCCCAACAGGGACAGGTGCGCCTCCGAACCAGTTCCCGACATCGCCCCTTCCACCGCGCCTGCACCGAAAATCAGCACCGGCACATACAGCGGCAGAATCAACAGCGTGATCAGCACGCCACCGCCGCGCAAGCCCAGCGTCAGCGCCGCGCCGATGCCGCCCAGCAGCGACAGGATGGGCGTGCCGATCGCCAGCGACAGCACCAGGATCAGCAAGGCCTCGGCGGGCAGTCCGAACTGGATCCCCAGCACCGGCGCAATCAGCAGCAGCGGAATGCCGTTGATGATCCAGTGCGCCAGCGCCTTGCCCAGCGCCAACAACGAATTGGGATAGGGCGAGAGCAGCATTTGCTCCAGGCTGCCGTCGCGAAAATCATCGGCATAGAGCCGGCCTAGCGACAGCAAGCAGGCCAGCAACGCCGACACCCACACCACGCCCGGACCGATGACGCGCAGCATGCTCGGCTCCGGCCCGACGCCGAGCGGAAACATGCTCACCACCATGACAAAGAAGAATTGCGCGGTCAGCCAGTCGCCGCGACGGCGAACGGCCAGCAACACGTCACGGCGAACAACGGTAATCAGGAAACGTAACATCTGGATTCATCGGCAAGGAAGTCAGCCGCCCACCGAAATGGATATTTGGATCACCCCTTCAAGAACCAGAGGCTGATGGGTAGTCATAATCGCCACCCCTCCCGCAGCGATATGGCTGTAAATCAGTTTTTCAACCATCGCGACACCGTCGATATCAAGCCCGGTCAACGGCTCATCGAGTATCCACAACAACGCGCCGGCCAACATCAATCCGGAGAGCGCAACACGACGACGCTGGCCAAACGACAATGCACGCGCAGGCAGCTCGATGCAATGTGACAAGCCGAGCTGAGCCAAGGCTTCAACCGCTTGATCGGAATCAAACTGACGACCACGCAGCGCGGCGGCAAACTGCAAATTTTCCAGCGGCGTAAGGTCATCCTTGATGGCATTGGCATGGCCTATATAAGCCATGTCATATCCGTATTGCTCACGAACCGCCTCTATGGGTTGACCGCGCCAATAGACAGCGCCCGCGGTGGGACTGGACAAGCCTGAAAGAATACGCAACAGGCTGGTCTTGCCGCGGCCATTACCGCCACGTACCAGCAGCGCCTGCCCTTTTTCCAACTCAAATGCCAGATTGCGAAACAGCTCTCGTTCGCCGCGTTCGCAGGCAAGATCAGCAACAGACAACATGTCTTACACCATTAACAGCCTGCGGAAAATACACATGCGAGCGGGTATCAAGCCTGCCCCCTGCAAAAATCCCACTCAAATTTTTGACCATTTCACTTATTAAACACGGCGGATTCAGGGATGAAGCGCCATTCTGAGTAATGCCGACTGGTTGGGCGGGATGCACTAGCCCCCGCCTTCTTACCGGCCAGCCGAAATTGCAGAAACAAGCTACACGCACCTCATTTCGCCCGGGAAGAACGATATCAGATTTACACCTTGAAAAAGGCAGCGCACAAGCAAAGCGGGATCGTACAGGTACCGGATAAAGCTTCAGCAGAGAACTTGCACGCAACCACAGCCAGGCGGCTAGCGTCCGAACGGGCGCACGGCATGATAGTCACGCGACGGCAGGAATGCACGGACGATTGATGAGGCGATCCGGGCGGCTTCGCGTTCAGCAGGCATGCCAGGCCTATGATTGGGCTACCGGCGTTGCACTTCAAATGTGAGCCCACGTTTTCCTGACACGGCGTCAACCTAAAAAAACCTGCAGGCATTTCTGCTTGCAGGTCTTTTAGTGAGTACCCTGAATAACGCGCAAAAGGGACCGTCCCATATGGATGGATTGCGTAAAAACAGCAGCGGGCAATTCTCCCTGACGATTCCGTCCTAACGCGAAAGCTGGCAATCAGGTTCCAACTCGACCGCCATCGTTCTTGGTGATCACGATAGTAGCGGAACGCGGCCGTGCAGACGCGCCACCTGCACCATAGCCCATGTTGCCCGGCCAATGGCTGGTGTATTTGGAGGGATCGCCAATATTTGCCTGGGCAGTCCCCTCGCCCGGATGCTGAATGTTGACGAACAGCGCCCGACCATCCGGAGACTCGCACAGGCCCGTGATCTCGCAATCCTTCGCGCCGACCAGAAAGCGCTTCAGCGTATCCGCTGTGGGCTGCTTGCCGCGGTAGGTCGTCACATTGGTGCCTGACACCGTAACCGTGTCGCCATCGCCCACCTGCCCTGGCAGGGCGGCCAACATCATGCAATTGGTCACGTCGGTATAGGCGCCATCGTCGGTCTGGATCCAGCAGATGCCGGTGGAGGGGGAGAACACCAGGCCATCCGGGCTGGAAAAATCCTGATCGGTGGTGAGGCCGGACAGGTTGATGGCGGAACCGGCGGTGGATTCGGCGCCGAACAGATATACATCCCAGGTAAAACGCGTAGCGGCGGCATCACTGCCGTTCTCACGGATGCGAATGATATGACCGTTGACATTGCCCGTGTTGACCGTGGAGGTTCCCTTTACGTCACTGTAAACACGTGGGTTGGCCGCGTCCGGGGCGACCTGGGAACCCGTGGGATTGAGGCGGCGGTTGCTGTTGTTGGTCAAGGTAAAATAAACCTCGCCATTGGCCGGGTTGACTGCGCACCACTCGGGGCGGTCCATCTTGGTGGCGCCTACTGCATCACCGGCCAGACGGGAATTGACAGAAACATCAGCCTGATCGGCAAAGGGATAGGTAGCGTAGCCGGACACGGTCGAATTGCTGATGGACAACTCCAGCCAGGTGCCGCTGCCGTCGGCATTGAATCGAGCCACGTAAAGCTTGCCGTCATCCAGGTACTCGCTGCCCACGGTCAGGCGATCGGAACGGGTAGCATCGGCGGCCACCCAGTTCTTGGTGGACACCCACTTGTAGATATATTCGTTGCGGGCGTCATCACCCTGGTACACCACAATGGGCTTGCCTGCCACAGGAATGGCGAAGGCAGCCGACTCGTGCGCGAAGCGGCCCAGCGCGGTGCGCTTGCGCGCGGCAACGGTCTTGTCATAGGGGTCGATCTCGACGATATAGCCCATGGTATTGAGTTCGTTGCGGTAGTCGGCCATCGCGGTGGAACCGATCAGGCTGATATCCCAGCGCGCATATCTGTCCTCCGTGCCGCTGGTCTCCCAACCATGACGGCTGCCTGCACCCTGGGAGCGGCCATAGCGCTTGAGCGAAACCACACTCTTGCTGTCACCCGCGTCGATTCGCGCCTGGTCGTCAGCCGCATTACGAGTGAAATAGCCTCCCCAGTTTTCCTCGCCGGTCAACAACGTGCCCCACGGGGTTTTGCCGGTACCGCAGTTATTCAAGGTGCCACGGGTCATGGTGCCAGCGGTCGAATACCTGGTGACCAACAGATCGTCGCCACGGGCGGGCCCATGGATTTCCACCGGAGTATTCTGATGAATGCGGAAGTTGAAGGCGGAATCCCGCACATAGGCAAACTTGCCGCTGTTTTTCCTGACCTCGAACACCGTGATGCCGTGGATGGCCATTTCCTTGTCCACTTCGGCAGCCGGACGCGGCAACGTGCTGGTTCCGCCATCGGCATGCAGGAAGAAAGATGAGCGTGTCTCGTCGGTCGTGGCCTCATGGTTCATGCCAATCAGTGCACGGTCGTTGCTGGCAGGATCGGGCGTGCCGCTAGCGGAAAGGCCGAAATATTCCATGCCGTCGTGGTGGTCGCCAAAACGGTTCTCGTAGTCGGCGTCGTTGCCCAGGTTGCCGTAAGCACCGGTGGCAGCACGCAGCGGATCACCCAGAGCGCACAACACCGAGAAGCTGTAGCCGGCAGGCACGCTGACGGCATCGGCCAGACTCTTCGAGACCGCCGTAAACCCCAACAGTTTTTCCGTATTGTCAGGTGCAGCGGCCGCGTTGTCGCTGTCGCTATTGCAGCCTGCCAGGGCAGTCATCGACACCCCGCCGAAAATGGCCATGGCGCCGGTGCCGGCGCTGCCCAGCATAAAGTTTCTGCGGCTCAGGCGAGCACTCAGAATCGATTCGAATGTCGGGCTGGGAGATTCGTTGTAGCCAACGTCATCGGGATCGATGCTGTTATCGGTCAGCTTGGTGCGATCGTTCATTGGTATGCCTCTCTAGGATTATCTGGACGGAAGGCGCGATACCCCGGTCAACATGGGGCCTCGCACGCCTGCGGATTCTGTAGCGCGCGCATGACAGGATCGTGACGATTTCCTTACGACGCCATGAAGGCGGCCCCATTGGGGGGCATGTACCAGACTGCATACCAAACGAAGTGGTCAGGGGGGTGGAGATATAACCGCAGGGAGGCGACCTCTGCTGTTAAGTGCCGCCTGCTTTTAGTTCAAGAGGAGAGGACCAAACCAGACTGATGCTGGTGTCGCTTGAACCGTTGCAATGGTTTCAAAGACAAGTCGGTTGATACGTGTGAGTGCGCCAGCACCCCGGTTCCCGAGACATCAGTGACCGAGCTGAAGCCCTCGGCTACCATCTGCCTGAGCGGGCCCGATCAGGCTCAACAGCCCATCCAGCTCAGCCTGGACCTCTTGCGCGGGGCGCACAGTTCCCCTGAAAGCGAGGCCTTGGCGTGGCTCCCATTGACCCGCCCCCTGAAGAAACAAAGGCCCTGATTCCGTCGTCAGCTTCAATCTCAGCCTGTTGTCCGCCCCTTCGACATCTACACGATAGCTGCCAAGCAGCGGACGCACCCGGCCCGAAACCGCATCGAGCCAGCGTAGTGAGGCCTGGCCTTCGAGTTTTCCCGTACGGCCGAGCAAAAGGTAACGGGTTTCAAAAACAAGCCGGCCACCCGGTTGCCATAGAGCAAGATCGGGCGACAGCTGCTCCAGCCAGTTGGCCGGCAACTCGGCATGCACATCCCGTAACGCTGCGCCCGCCGACCCCGCACTCAGCACGGCCGTGGCATCCACGCCAGCGCCGGACAGTTCCAGCCTGTAACCCAGTTGACCCACGAAGAGGTCGAGAGGCTTCAACTGCCAGTTCAACTGGCCCAGCTGAAGTTCCAATCCGGATGCGAACTTCACCTGAGCGCGCTCGGCATGGCCGCGCCATAGGCTGCCCTGCTCATGATCGAGCTTCACGACCTGCTGGGTCAGTTGCGGCAGCACCCATGCCAGCAAACTGGCGGGGGCCCAGACGACCAGCAAAGTCAGGTAAACCAGCGTGGCCGACAGGTAGTGCGGCCATCGAAAGCGAAAGCGCTTTTGATCGGCCATCAATCGCCGCCGGCCAGCAGCACGTCAACACGGACCCGGCCCGCGTCGTCGGTGGCCTCGATGCGGGCGGACTCCACGCGTACGCCATGACCAGTCTGCAACTCGTTCAGCCAGCCCAGCCATTCGTCAAATACCACGCGCGGCAATACCACCCTGACTTTCCCGGCACCTTGCGGGGTAATCGACTCGATCCGGTCACGCAGGCCGCCCGCAATCGCCCGCTGTTCGACCACCTGGCCCAGACTGCCGGCCTGTCGAGTGACTGCAGGCTGTATTTTCAGGCGAGCAACTTCCTGAGCGTTCTGCTGCAACTGCCGGGCCTGATCACGTAACTGCGGCAGGGTCTGACGCAATTGCGCCACCTCGCGCTGCATCGGCAGCCAGCCGTACGCAAATAACAGAAACAGTGCCAAAAGCGCCGCGCCGCCAGCAAGGGCGAAGCGCTCACGCGGCATGCGAGTACGCCAGAACTGTATCAATGCATCTTTCATGGCGTATTCCCCGTAACCACAATCCGCACCATTGGCTGCGCGCCATCCCCTTCGAGATGTTGCAACTGGCTGACCAGCCCGGCATCCAGCAAACGTTTGAGCACCCCATCCGCGGCAGCCTGGTCAGGCAAGGCCACTTCAAGGCTGAGCTGGTTCGCCTCATAGTGGACAGCACGCAGATTGCTGCGCTGACTGGCGTCGAGCGCAGTCGCCGTGCGCGCGAGCAAAGGCAGAAAATCGAGTGGTGCAAGTTGCCCTGCCGCACCGCGCAGTTCAGCAAGCTTGCGCTCCATCTGCAGAGGGGCGTCGACAACCACGCGCGCATCGGGAAAGGCTTCGCGGAAGCTTTTTTCCATCGCCGTCTGCAATTGCCGTTTCTCGTGACTCAGCAAAAACCACTCGACCGTAGTCGCGCCGACCTGCAATACGGCGATCAAGCCAGCCAGAATCAACGGCAGCCGCAAACGGGACCACCCGTCTCGCAACAAGCCCGAGGAGGTGAACTCCCCCTGCAGCAGATCGATCCCCGCAACGGGAAGATCCGGATGATGCAGAGGGGACCACTCCATGCCCACCTCAACAGTCATCCCAAGCGCATGGCGCCATGCTTCGACATCAGGGGTGGGTGTGTTTTCATGCAAGCGCAACAGCAGACGGTGAGGCAATTCCGAGGCTTCGCGTGCTTGCGCCACACTCAGCGCAAGCGCGACAGGCGGCTGTGCAGATGAGCCGCCGTCAAGGCTCATGCCAGATTGCGATCCTGTGCGCAAGAATCCACTACGCCCGTCCCACACCATCACCCAGCCATCATCCGGTAATTCGGGCAACAGGGTTTCCGGCCAGGCATGGCGCGGACGCAGGCCCGCATCACTCAAGCGGGACAACACACGGCCCAGCAGGGTCCGGTCGATCACTGCAAGGGCTGTCTGATCATCCGCAAAGGTCGCACCGGTAGCCACATGCACCGAATCCGGCTCGGCAATCAACTTGTCCTCAATCGCGTAGGACAGCATCTGGCGCATTTTCTGTCGATTGCCACGCGGCAGCGCGGCACGTGTCAGCAGCACCCAGTCAGCCGGAATAATCAATTCGCAGGTTTCGGCGCGCGGCAAACTGGCGAGTGTGGCGCTGCCGGAAGCAAGGCACTCGCCACGCGCGCCCAAACGGCACCATGGCAATGGTGCCGCAGGCTCGACGTCAGGCCAGTGGGAAGGAATATGGATACGCAGCAAGCTCATGGTCAGGGTTCGATTGAATCAGATATTCTTTTGCCATACCAGCTTCGGCCAGGCGGTGGATTCGCGCTCAAGCAAGGCTTGCAAGCCCACTTTTGCACGGCCAAAACGGGCGTGGCCTGAAACCAGAAAGTAGCGGCTGCCAACACTCAGCAAGGCTTCGTTGATCTGGCCGACCGACTTCGGCAGGTGCGCACGAAAATCAGCGATATCCTTGAAATGCCGATCCTCCCGTGCCTTCACCATTTCCCTTGCCTGATCCAGCGTCAGGTCCGGGATCACTGCCGCGAGCACTTCCGGGGGGGCCGTATTGACGTTGACCGGGGTCGGTTGAGGCAAAGCCGTCACAAAGGGACGCAAACGTTCCAGCGCATCAGCATTGAAGTTTTTCAAACGAGCAAGGCCGTCTACCGTGGTTAGCGGCCTGTTGGCCGCCCGGCGAGGCGGGTCGAGCGCCAGATAATCGCTATCCTCAGCACCACCCGGGTAGGTCACATCCGCATTGGGGTCAATCCAGTCTGCCACCAGGGCAGCCAGCTCCGGCGGCAATGCCAGCAGCCCCAGCAGTTTGCGGAAAACCGCGATATCGGCTGCACTCGTCCCGCCAGATCGCACCAGATTATTCAGATTGAAAAGCCCCTGCTGATCGACAAGCCGGCCGGTCAGCTCACCGCCATCAACCGGCAGCGGTGCCAGTGCATTCGCCCATCCCTCGCCCAGATGGTCGACCTGATTGTCCCGCGCATCCTGGGCCAGAATCGAACGCGCCCATTGCATCGCAGCCTGCACGACCGCTCGGCTCTGAGCCTGCTCACTCAGGTTTTCCACCTGACGCACCCACAGTTGCTGCTGCCATGCCATGAATGAGGCGGCACTCGCTACCAGCGCCACGACGAGGATCGCACTGATCACCGCCAGTCCGTGTTGTGTTTTCATGGCAGTGCAAACACCCGTGTCACACTGATGCCGCTATCGAGTTCAACCACCACTTCCAGCGCGGTCGGCAGCCCTGCTGCCACGCCCGGCAACGGCCAGCGCATTTGCCAGTTCCCCTTGCCGTCCAGGTAACGCAACTCGAATCGGTTTACCCGCTCCAGAAGCGCATGCACAACAGGCTCGCTACGCGGTGCCTGATCCAGTACCGGCCACACCAGTTGTTCGATGACGCCGTTATTGAGCCGGTAGCCATGGCGCTGCACATCGGCCAGCACCCCGGTCTGCCAGGCCATGCCCATGCGACTGAAGCTCAATTGCGCATCGTTGGCGCCAAAAGCATGCGGGTTGCCAACCAGCGCTGGCTGCTGCAAATCGCCGCTGTCACGCACTGGCCGGTTCACCACGGTATTCATGTCCTGTTCAATCTGCCCCAGCGTAAGCGCCAGATCGCGCCAGCGCCGGTTATCTTCGGCCAGATGCTCTCGCGTCTGCATCACTGAAGCCAGTCCACGGTAGGACAGCACCGACATCAACGCGAAGATCGTCAACGCGACCAGCATTTCAACCAGGGTGAAGCCACGCTGTCTCATTGGCTGGTCGCGCGCGCCAGATAGCCCGTCAGCCTTGACAGCGCATGTTCACGGCCCGGCTCGCCCACACTGATCTCTATGCGGCGAAAAGCCTGATTGGGCGTTGGGCTGACGGTTTCTCGCCATGCCAGCATGAGGCCGGCCTGTTCCGCTTCCCCTTCGCGCGTGCCGATGTCTGGCCACGCGCGACGTGCCTGCAGTTCAGCCAGGCGATTCTGGGCAACCCAGCTTGCCAGCATACGTTGACGCAACTCAACCGAGCTGTCGGCCATCATCACCGACGCACGACTGGCAGCAGCCAGGGCAACCGCCAGGATCGCCAGCGCAACCAGCACCTCGATCAGGGTAAAACCCTGCACAAGCCGGTTGCTCATTCGTCTTGTTCCCGCTGCGACTCGACGCGTATTCGGCCAAGGCTGTCACTGCTGATGCGTGCATGTGCGCTTTTAAGCACCAGATCGGCAGTGAACGGCACGCTGTTTCCGGACGGCAGGAACAGCAGACGCTCGCCTGGTGACTGGCCGGACTGATTCAATTGCAGGGCCGCCAGTTGAATGTCATTCCCAAATACATGATCCTTCAGCAAGTCATCGCCGCCGCGAGGCACCCACTGGTTATCTTCGTTCAGCGCCCAAAAACGATAGCCCGCCCGTTCCATCGTCAACGCGACCGGCTCTCCCGATGCCACCGCCTGATCGCGCGCCTGCTCCAGCAGCAGCGCCAGCCGCTGCGCCTCGTTTGCCAGTACGCGATCGTCATCCGGCATCAGGCGCACGCCCACCAGGCCGACCATGATTCCGATGATCACCACCACCACCAGAATTTCGATCAGGGTGAAACCGCGCTGCCTTACAAATCCCACGAACCGATATCCGCGTTGTTGCCCTCTCCGCCCGCCGCCCCGTCTGCTCCCAGGCTGAATACATCGATCTCGCCGCGCAGCCCGGGGTTCAGGTATTGATAAGGCGCGCCCCAGGGATCATTGGGCAGGCGCTCGATGTAGCCGCCCGCCTTCCAGTTTCCCGGGATCGGTCCGGAAGTCGGCCTTTCCACCAATGCATGCAGGCCCTGCTCGGTGGCCGGATAGCGCACGTTATCCAGCCGATAAAGATTCAGGGCCTGCTTGATCGCGGCAATGTCCTGCTTGGCGGCAACAATGCGCGCCTCATCGGGGCGCCCCATGATTTTCGGCACCACGAGAGCCGCCAGAATGCCGAGGATAGCGACCACCACCATGATCTCGATCAAGGTGAAACCGTGCATGGCCATACTTGATTTACGTGACCCGGATTTCATGCCATTTCTCTCCCAATAAAGCAGTGGGTAAATAATTAACCCGTTTTTCAATAAGCTGCAGCAGAAGCACGCCTCTTTGCGCGTGCATTCAGCCGGGCAGGAAGTTCAGCGGTTTGGCGCAGCCACACATATCAACGCACCAACTGGTTCATCTCGAAAATCGGCAGCAGGATCGCCAGCACAATCACCAAAACCACCACGCCCATCACCACGATCAACAGGGGCTCCAGCAAGCTGGTCAGCCCCATCACACGATTTTCCATCTCACGGCTCTGCTGTGCAGCCGCACGCTCCAGCATGTGCACCAGACGACCGCTCGCCTCGCCGCTGGCAATCATGTGCACCAGCATGGGCGGAAACAGTTTGGCGACAGCAAGGGCCCGGCTCAGGCTTCCGCCCTCACGCACCCTGCGCGCCGCCTCCTCAACGGCCTGCCGCATGGGCAGATTGTTCACCACCCCTGCCCCAGCCTGAAGCGCAGCAAGCAGCGGCACCCCGCTGCCCACCAGAATGGCCATCGTGCTGGCCAACTGGGCACTGTTGACGCCGCGCACCAACGTCCCGACCAGAGGCAAGCGCAGCATCCATTGATGAAAGCGAAAACGCGTCGATGGCAATCGGAGCGCCCGCCGTGCCGACCAGATTGCCAGTCCAATCACAATCAGCCATAGCCAGCCGCTGGCACGCAAAAAATCACTCAACCCGATCAGCGCACGCGTCAGCCACGGCAGCGTCTGGTGGGTATTCTGGAACACGTTTACCACCTGTGGCACCACATAGGTCAAAAGGCCAAGCACCACCGCACCTGCAACCAAAGAGACGATGGCCGGGTAAATGAAGGCCAGCCCGACTTTCTGCCGCAGCGCCTGATGCGACTCGGTGTAGTCGGCCAGACGTTCCATCACCTCGCCAAGACGGCCGGATTGCTCGCCCGCCGCAACCAGCGTCACATAAAGCTCGGGAAACACACGCGGATACTTCTGCAACGCACGTGCCAGGGTATGTCCCGCCAGCACCTCGCCGCGCACACCGGCCAGCACCTGTCGCTGATAGTCGGTATCGGCCTGCTCGATCAAGGCATTGAGTGTCTGTTCGACCGGCAAACCGGCTGCCAGCAGCGTGGCAAACTGCCGGGTGACCAGACTGAGTTGCGTACCGGACAGGCCGCGCCGCCAGTGCCAGCGGTTGCTGCCGTGTGCGATCGTGGCTTCGGACACCGCAGCCACTTCCGCCACCAACAGGCCCTGTTCGCGCAATCGCGCTCGCAACTGGCGTGCAGTATCGGCCTCCTGTACCCCCTTCCTCAGGCGGCCGGAAGCGTCATAAGCCTCGTAGCGAAATGCAGCCATGGGATACCGTCGTTCAGGCTTCGCGCGTGACGCGCAGCACTTCTTCCAGCGCGGTGTCGCCTGCACGCACCCAGCGCATGCCATCCTGACGCATACTGGTCATCCCCTGCGCCACGGCATGCGCACGCAGTTTCTGTTCGGATGCGCCATCGTGAATCATGCGACGCAGCGTCTCATCAACGGCGAGCAGTTCATAGATGCCGGTACGACCGCGATAGCCGGTGAAATTGCAACTGGGACAGCCGACCGCGCTGAAAAGTGGCCCGTCCAAAGCGGGCTGGCCCAATGCGATGGCCTCCGTCTCGCTGGTCTCATGCGCCTGGCGGCACACCGGGCACAGTTTGCGCACCAGCCTTTGACCAAGCACGCCCAGCAGGCTCGACGCCAGCAAAAACGGCTCGATTCCCATGTCGACCAGGCGCGTCACCGAACTGGCGGCATCGTTGGTATGCAGCGTCGCCAGCACCAGATGGCCGGTAAGCGAAGCCTGTACCGCGATCTGCGCGGTTTCCAGGTCGCGAATTTCACCGATCATGATGACATCGGGGTCCTGCCGCAGGATGGAGCGCAGCGCGCGCGCAAAGGTCAGCTCGATGCGCGGATTGGCCTGGGTCTGGCCGATGCCGTCGAGGTCGTACTCGATCGGGTCTTCCACTGTCATGATGTTGAGCGTCCTGGCGTCCAGCCTGGACAATGCCGCATACAAGGTAGTGGTCTTGCCCGAACCGGTCGGCCCGGTCACCAGCACAATGCCGTGCGGACGATGGATCTGTTCATCGAGCCTGCCAAGCGTGATATCGCTCATGCCGAGGCTCCCCAATTCCAGTCTGCCCGCCTGCTTGTCGAGCAGACGCAGCACCACGCGCTCGCCATGTCCGGTGGGCAGCGTCGACACCCGCACATCAACCGGTCGCCCGGCCAGCCGCAAGGTAATGCGTCCGTCCTGCGGCAGCCGCTTCTCGGCAATGTCGAGTTGTGCCATCACCTTGATGCGCGACACGATCGCCGCGTGCAAGGCACGCTTCGGCTCGATCACGTCCCGCAGCGCGCCGTCCATGCGGAAGCGCACCACCGAACGTGTTTCATAAGGCTCGATATGGATGTCTGAAGCGTTCTCACGCAAGGCCTGCGTGAGAAGCGCATTGATCAGGCGAATGATCGGTGCATCGTCCTCGCTTTCAAGCAGGTCGGCCACCTCGGGAATATCCTGGGCCAGCTGCTGCAGATCCATCCCCTGTTCCATGTCGTCGACCAGGGTGGCGGCCTGGTTCTCGCCGCGCGAGTAGGCTTGGGCAAGCGCGTGCTTGAATTGCTCCGGCGTCAGCACCTGCGTCTGCAACGGGCACTTGAGGATGCGCCGCACCTCGGCCAGAGTGGCGGGCTCGGCGCCTTCGCGCAGCCATACTTCCATTTCGTCGCCGGCGCGGCGCCCCACCAGCGCACCGCGCGTGCGGGCGAAGTTGTAGGGCAGCAGGGTGGCGAGCTGCGGATCAGGATGCGGCGGTGCGAACGTATCCATGGCAGGCATCAGGGCACTGTCGGAGACGGAACCGGTTCGCCCAGTCGCGCGCCGGGCGGTTCGGGCGCCACCAGCTTGCCCGACTCGGGCAGCGACAGGAGCTTCAGCTCGGGCAGCGGCGCCATCTGCATGTCGGGCAGGGCGAAGTGCGGTTGCATCCTGAACTCGGCCTGCTTCTGGCGGATGAACTCGTAGCGCTCGCCGGTCAACACGTCCGAGCTCTCGGTATCACGCAGCACATGGGGACGCAGAAACACCATCAGGTTGGTTTTCATGCGCTGGCGCTTTTCAGACTTGAACAGATGGCCGAACAGGGGGAGGTCGCCCAACACCGGCACTTTGTCAATGCCGTCCTGCATGGTGTCCTGGATCAGTCCGCCAAGCACAATGATGCGACCATCGTCGACCAGCACGGTGGAATCGATCGAGCGTTTATCGGTAATCACATCCGCTGCGGTAGTGGTCGGACGCAGGCTGGAAATTTCCTGATAGATCTGAAGCTTGACCGAACCGCCTTCTGATACCTGCGGCCTCACCTTCAGCGTCAGCCCGACATCCCTGCGCTCGATGGTCTGAAACGGACTCGGGGTGGTGGAGGTACCGGTCTGCGCATAGGAGCCCGTGATGAAGGGCACATTCTGGCCAATCACGATCTTCGCTTCCTCATTGTCCATGGTCAGCAAATTGGGCGTAGACAGGATGTTGGCATTGGCATCTGACTCAAGCGCCCGCGCCAGCGCGCCAAGATTGGTCACCACCCCAAGGCCGGGTATGTCGATAGTGCCACTGACAATGCCGATGTTCAGACCCTGCCCCAGGGTGCCAAGGTTGGCTGCCGCATCGATGATGTTGCTGCCGGTATTGCGGCCACCGAGGTTGGTACCGCCAATTACATTGGTTCCGCTCTTTTCAATGCCTCGCAAATCCTGCCACTGGATACCGAACTCGGCTGCTTTCTCGGCAGTGATTTCCACCACCAATGCCTCGACGAACACCTGCGCACGACGGGCATCAAGTTTATCGATCACCGCACGCAAAGCGTTGTAGGTCACGTCCGATGCATTGATGACAAGCGAGTTGGTCGCGGGGTCAGCGAGGATCATGCTGCCAACGGCGCCACCCGATGCCAGGCTTGATCCGGCCACCTGACTGGTGGTGGGCTGGGTTGAGGATGTCGCGCTCGCAAGCGTGGCCGGCACCTGGCCGGTAAGAATGCCCCGCAAGGTCTCAGCCAGTTTGCTTGCCTCGGCATTGCGCAGATAAACCACATGGATGTTGCCACCGGCCGCACCCTCCACATCGAGTCCGGTCACCAAGGTACGCAGTGTCTGGATGCGCGCCGGATTGTCGCTCCGCACCATCAGTGAGTTCGAGCGCACATCCGGCACGATCGTCAGGCGCGAGCCAGCAGGCTGTCCCGCCTGGGCGCCTGCCGCCGTGCCATCGGACATCAACCGCCCGAGCGACTGCGCGACATCGACCGCAGACACATACTTAAGCTTGATGAACGCCGTATCGTTCGCGCTCGGCTGGTCGGCCGATTCGATAATCGCATTCAGCCGCCGCACGTTCTCAGCGTAGTCGGTGATGACCAGCGTGTTGCTATTGGGCAAGGCGGCAATGGCATTGTTTGGCCCGATCAAGGGCCGCAACGCTGTCATCATCTGCGCAGCCGACTCGTACACCAGCGGGTAGACCTGGGTAACGATACGGTCTCCGCCGTCCTTGAGTTCCTTGCCCCGGGTCACACTGTAGTTCTGCTTTGCTTCCGCCTCCGGAACGATCTTGATCGCCCCGCCGCTCTCGATCGCGCTAAAGCCCTGCATGCGCAGGGCCGCCAGCAAAATCGGATAGACCTGGTCACGTGAGACTGGCCTGGCCGAGGTGATCATGACCGTGCCCTTGACGCGCGGATCGATGATGAAGTTCTTGCCGGTGAGCTCGCCCACGGCCTTGATCACCGAGGGAATATCGGCGTTGACGAAATTGAGGACGATCGGATCACGCCGAGCTTGCGCTTGCGCCTGCATGGGCGGCAGCGCCATGGCCAGCAACAGCGCGCCCAGCGCCAGCTGACGAGAAAAGCCCGATCCCGTTTTATTCAAGTTTTTCATCGTTACTGCAACCTGTAAGAAAGAGTGAGCGGCTTACCCTGGCGTTCGCCCACCACGGTTATACGCTGCATCCCAGCGGTACCGGACAATTGCCGCGCAAAATCCTGAACATTGGCAACCGGACTGCCGTTGACCATTCGCAGCATGTCGCCGCTCTGCAAGCCCAGCCGTGCGGCAAGGCCATTACCATCAACAGAAGTCAGCTCAAGACCACCCCGCGCACCGCTACCGGCGCGCGCCTGCACACCCAGGTTTTGTGGATTGGCCAATGCAAGACTGAACTCCTGGCGAGACACCGGAATATCGCCATCCGCCAGTGTAAGCGGCCGCCCGACAGCATCCAGATCGAGGCGCTCACGCACCCCTTGATTAAGAAGGATCACATGATCCGGGTGGACGGTGTCCAGAACCACCCCGGGTACAAATTCCTGTCCGCCAGAAACAGCCTGATCTTTGCCGTCCACTCCCAGTATGGCCATTGCCGGCATCTCCCCCAGTGCGGCAAAAACCCCGTGCAGCTTGAGGTTCAGCGAGGTCACCCGTTCAGTCTGTACCTCTTGCCCCGGCGCCGAGCCGAAAAGATACGCCGCACGCAGCAATGCCAGCTCGGCACCCGGCACCATATCAGCGCGCATGGTTGTTAACGCTTGTCTGGGTGCAGGCGCAACAAAACGCCAGGTCCAGTGCGCCAGCAGGGCAGCCAGCAGCAACAGCAACGCGAAACTAACAAGCGGTGTGCCGAACCGTGAAAGCCGGCGAGAGAGCGAGGGGAAAGCATTGAGCAGCATTGGATTCAAGCATCCTATAAACAACTAAAGGACGCAACCAGAAGTGTTGGGGCAAACACGCCATGTGATGCATTGTGCGGCACAAAAGCCGCTCGATTTTCTGGAGACACGGCGAGCAACAACCCGGCGGGGCAATCAACCCGGCCACGCAGCCATCTGGCTGGCGGCACAACACCTGCATCACCAACCGCTGCTTCCGGCTTATTCCTCAATGCCATAGCGCTTGACCTTTCGCCACAGTGTCGATTTATCGATCCCGAGAATTTCTGCCGCGAGGGCACGATCACCGCGCGTCTCACGAAGTGTCTTACGGATGAAATAAGCCTCAACCTCATCCAGACTTTGAGGGGGCAGGTAATCGAGGGCGCGTCCACGCTGCTCTTTCTGCTCGGTCAGGCGCGATGGAAGCACCTCCGCATCGACATGCTCCGACTCAGTGAGAATAATCATTCGCTGGATAACATTCTCAAGCTCGCGAACGTTGCCTGGCCATTCATAGCGCATCAGCGCACCCAAAACAGCAGTGCTGACTCCCGCAATGCGTTTGCCCAGCCGTATCGAGTGCTTGTTGAGGAAGTAATATGTGAGCAGGGCGATATCCTCGCGACGCTCACGTAGCGGCGCAATGCTGATTTCCATAACCGACAACCGATAAAAGAGATCCTCGCGGAACTCCCCCTTTTCAACCAGCTCTGGAATCTGCCGATTGCTGGCGGCGATCACGCGCACATCAACATGAATGGGTTCCGTGGCGCCCGTCGGGTAGAAACTGCCATCCTGCAATACGCGCAGCAACTTGGCTTGAAGTGCCATCGGCGCGTTGTTGACCTCATCAAGGAATAAAGTGCCGCCATCGGCAACCTCGAACAAACCCATCTTGTTGCGCTCGGCGCCGGTGAATGCGCCCTTACGGTAGCCGAACAACTCGCTCTCGACCAGGTTTTCCGGGATCGCAGCGCAGTTAAGGGCGACAAAGGCTTTGTCAGAGCGCTGACCGCGCTGATGAATCTGGCGCGCCACCATTTCCTTGCCGCTACCGCTCTCTCCGAAGATCAGAACACTGGAATCGTAGGTGGCAGCCGCCTCAATCAGACGATCCACCCGATCTTTTGCCTGCGATTGTCCAATGATTTCTCCGCCATCCTCGAAGGCTCGATGTTGCTGGCGCAAACGCTGGTTCTCAGTGGACAGCTGATAATAATCAAGCGCCTTTTCCACCACGCATCGCAGCTTGAACGTATCGAATGGTTTCTGTACGTAATCGTAAGCCCCTTCCTTGAGGGCTGCGACAGCAGATTCAACCGTGGCATGACCGGTGACCAGCACTACTTGTGTCAACGGATCGCGCAACTTCACGAATTTGAGAAGCTCAAGCCCGTCAGATCCTGGCATGCGCAGGTCAGTGAGCACCACGGCGGCCTCATTGCTTTCGAGGAAACCCATCGCCTCATGCGCGTTCTCCGCACTGGCCACCTTGAATTTCATTGGTGATTCCGCAAGCACGGCGAGGATCAGCTCGCGCATGTGGCGATCATCCTCGGTAACCAGAATGGTCGGTAGGGCCTGATCGTTTTCAGCAGATTTTTCGTCTTTACGAGAGGGAGAGATGTCCTGCTTCATTGTTTTACACGTTCCAAATCAACTGCCGGCAGTTTCACGACAAAATGAGCGCCATCCTGATATTCAGCGTCACAAGTGATGAAACCACCGCGCTTGGTGACAATCGCCTCACTAATGGCCAAACCAAGACCGGTTCCCTGACCGACCTCCTTGGTGGTAAAGAAGAGATCAAACAGTCGATTACGCATGTCTGACGGGACACCGGGGCCGTTATCCGCGATCCCGATAACGGCATATTTGTCTTCTGTCCAGGTACGCACGGTGATCTTTGGCGACTGTGTCTTGCCAAGTGCATCGATGGCATTAGCCAGCAGATTGGTCAGGACGATATCCAACTGGCCACAGCCCCCCTCCACAATCAGTTTTTCAGGGCTAAGTTCCATGACTATTTCAATACGGTAGCGCTTTAGCCTGCAATTGATGAAAGTCTCGATCACTTCGTGGGCGAGCTGGTTCAGATCGCACGTTTCGCCACTGCACTTGTCCTTGCGCGCATAATTGAGCAGTTCATGCACTACGCGTGAACAGCGCTGGGTCTCATCCGCGATGATGCGCGCATAACCAGCCAGTTTCGGGCTGTCAGCCGCACCCCGCTCGAGCAATTGCGCATACCCCAGAATATTCCCTAGCGGGGTATTGAGTTCGTGCGCCACCCCTGCCGCCAACTGCCCCATCGCCACGAGTTTGTCCCGAGTCGCTACGCTTTCCATAAGACGCCGGTGCTCAGTGACATCCTGCAGAATCAGGACCCCTCCCATATCGTTTTCTTCGTCGTTATAAAACCCGAGATTAAGCGAAAAAAAGCGATTCTCACCGTTTACCCTGAGCGCGATTTCCTGGTTGCTGACAGTGTGCTTATAGAGAAATGCATCACGCAACAATTCACGGTCACGCTCATTGAGATCGAGCAGATCAAACAAATTGGCGCCAATCAGGTTTTGTGCCCCAACATCGAACATCAGCTCAGCCTGGCGATTGGCAATGGTCACATGCAGATCGTCAGCCAGACTGAGCAACGCGCCCGGCAGGCTTTGCAAGATCGTATTGCTGCGGTTGCGTTCGCTGAGGAAGCGTCCCTGACACTGCTCAACGGTATGGAACATCAACCGAAGCGAAGCAATAGTGGTGTTGTATTCCGGAATCAGGCGTCCAGCGCAGGTCCACGCAAATGGCTCGGCCGATGTCGACTCCAGCAGCCCTTCGCGAGCATTGTGAATCCCCGTTTCCAGTCGTCTTAGCGCGGCCAGTTCGGCAAATAACCTGATCGTGACGTATGCAAGAAACCCGGCAAGCAGGGCGCCTGCCAACCAGAAAAAACGCGCATCCTGCCAGTGCTGGCCGAAATAGGCGAACAGCAGACCAACCGTCAATGCGGCCACGGCGGGTATCAGCAATCCGGTTATTCCAGTAATGACGACATGCCTGTTTGGCATGCCATAAGTGCTGAACGATTTGATCGTACCACCTCATCACGACAGGGTTGGGAAATGCAGAAACCATACGGCCGCCCGTTACCGGGCGGCCGTATGGTGATCTGTACCAAAGAACGTCAGAAAATGAATTGCAAGCCCAAAGTAGCCTGATTGTAATCCTGCAAGGCCGGATTGGTGGGATGCTCGTTATCGAACGAAACATCCGCATACTCAAAACTGATTTTCAGCTTCTGCCCATCCAGGTAATAGTTTGCGCCGACACTGTTCCACTGCTGGTCGTAATACTCGACGCCGCCGGTCTTGACGCCATAGTCCAAATTTTCATGGCGGGCAAAGAACTGCAGGCGTCCCATACCAACCTTGTTGGGCAGCATATAGCCGGCCTTGACGTAATAACCTTTGAGATCGCTATTGACGGGCAACGCCGGATCGGGCGTCGCGTTAAAAGCACCGCCCGTATCATATTCAAAGGCCGCCGCAGAAAACGTATACACGCCACTCGTCGTCGGATACTCCATGAATGCGTCGACGGTCCACGCATTGTAGTCCTTGATACCACTACGCGACGGATAGTTGGAATAAGCCACACTGTTCTGCATATCGTAGCCCGCACCAACTGTCAGCACCTTCTGCGTTCCAAGATAGGTTCCCAAATAACCGTAGTTAAATTCCGGTTCCCAGAAACTGTAATGCACACGAGCCGTCACACGCGGGTTGTCTTCAGGCGTTGCACTGTCTTCG
This sequence comes from Thiobacillus denitrificans, assembly GCA_002424845.1. GTDB lineage: Bacteria > Pseudomonadota > Gammaproteobacteria > Burkholderiales > Thiobacillaceae > Thiobacillus > Thiobacillus denitrificans_F. The sequence goes on from DILD01000091.1 coordinate 32,087, forward strand.
CGACCGTCAGCGACCATCAAGCGGTACTGAAGTCTGGCATCCATCAGATTGCCCCACACCGCAATACCCGTGTCGCGACTGCCGCCGAAGGGCGTGTACGCAAGCGTATCTGCACGATCGAGCGTTAGCGGCTCCAAACACGCTTCCAGGTTTTCACGAGAGAAGGTGTTCTTGAAACGTCCGACGATGAAGCGCAGGTCATCACGATAATCAAGCGTCACATAGGCATCGCGGTAATAGACGCTCTTGTTGTCCGCTCCAATCTTGCTGTCATTGCCGGCCTCAAGCTGGGCATAAAACCCCACATAGTCATTGTACTGACCAGAAAATGTCAGCCGGTTACGGCGCAAAAAAGCATCGTTTGAGTCGCCGGAGTCAGTGGCCGTGGTAAAGCTTTTGTGCTGCAACCAGCCCTGGAGGGCGTAAGTGAAGGTTACCGATCCCTGATCACCAAACTCAATAGTCGGGCCGGCGGTAGCCGCCAGAGGGAGAAAACCGGCGAACACGCCAATGGCGCAGGCACGTGATAGTGCGGTGGCGGATGGAACAGTATTGATCTTGATTTTCATGTTACTTCGCTCCCGAATTAGCGTGATAGGCGCCCTGCACTTTGGTCAGATCACCCTTGTGGCAGCTGCCGCAAGCGTCAGCCGTGTTGTCACGAGGCTTGGTGAGCATTTTTGCATGCGCCACTTCCTGCTTCATGATTCTTGAATTCCCTTTATGACACCCCACGCAGGAGTTATTCACCTTGGAGTGCTGGGCATGCCAAGGGGATTTCACGGGATCCATCCCGGGCGCATCCGCACGCTTGCCGTTGTGACACTTGAAGCAGCTCGAAGCTCCCAAGCCGCACGCATTCGCCAAAGCAATCGGCGAAATGCGCTCCGCCCCTTCGGCAATCGCGACGACTGTTTCAGCCCCCCACCCCTCAGCCCCACTCATTTCCATCTCTTCAGCGTGTTTTCCGGCCACACCGGCAAACACTGCCACCCCAAGACCCAACAGAGACAGCATGACACCGCCACGCCAGACTTTCCCCAACAAACCGCGCTTACCTTGATTGCTCTTCATCCACCCTTCTCCTTTGCTCGTCTCTAATTTTGGGAATTTCGTCCAATTTATCGAGGTGTTCCCCCGACCCTTTGAACCGCGCATCCATTGCCCTGCTTATATCTGCCTCACTCATACCCGTAGCACAGGTGCATGTTAGCGCCTTGCTGCGATATTTGAGCCTGGGTGACTGCGGCTCAGCCGCATCAACAAATGGCGCCGCCAGAAACACAGCAACAGTCATCGCCGCCACCACACCTGTTGATCTCATGGGTTTCTATTTGGAGCCATTTTGTCGACCGCTTTAATCAAGCATATGCCGTGCCAGGTTTTCTTCTTCTTTTAATTCAAACTGTTAACCAACCTCAGCTCCTTTGGATCGATTGCATATCGAGCGCATCAAACCGCAATCTTTCAATTTGCAATCGCCCACCGGGTACGCGGCCTCGGTCAAACCCGGCTCTTCCATCCGCTTCACCGGGCTGCATTGTCTGACGCTTTACCGTTCCACCCCGGCCTCGAGGCGCACCAGTTCGTAACGCGCCTCGACCGCATCAGCGAGTGCGCGCCGCAACAGGGGAATAACGGCCGGAGGCAGTTGATCTGCCTGGCTCAAGCTGTTTCGGTAGATCCGTTCATAATGTTCGGCGGGAAATACCCGCATCACCATCTCCACGCGCCAGTCGGTGCCAGAGGCCGTGAATAGTTGCCTGAAATCACGCGCTTCGTCTGCAGGAATTCGGGTATCGGCAATCTCCTGCTTGATGGGGGTGTCAACTTGCCAGCCAATAATATGACGGCCAAGCTCATGGGTCGCCCCGTTAGAGTCACGACGATAGAACGCAAGTTCGACTTTGGGCACCATATACGTTGGAAAGTGGTGGCCAGCCCCGCTATTGCGCACGTTTGCCAGCGCCTCGTAACGCCCCCCCCCGAGCGAAACAAGCTTCAGAGACACATCGACCGCACGCCGTGTCATTTCAGGATCATGAATCCCGCGCCAGGCGTGCTTTCTGTCAGGCATATGACATGTTTGGCAAGTTTTTTTACCCGCCCCTTCCATGGCATAGGGGCTCGCCAGCCATTGCCGGTAGGTATCTTCCTGCAACTTGCCCGCGAGACGTGGCCCATCATCCGGAAACTGGTGACAATGCGCACAGAATCGGCTGTCTTCAAAGGCAGTTGACACCGTAAACCCGCCATGCGGGGCACCCTCGATTGTCTCCCCGCGCGGTGGTGGCCCGAAACGCTGGTGGCCACGCACATGGCAAGCGGCGCAGACCAGCCCCTGGTGGCCAAGGTCAGGACTGACGAAATCAGGGGGAGGGTACTTGGGCGCATTCGCCCAGCCATGTTCAAGTGCCAGCAATGCCTTTTGCTCAGCCAATGGCGCATGGCAACGCAAGCAGCGATTGGCCTGTTCCTGATTCATCAACTTGAGTTGCCAGCGCAAGCCGGGGCCCATCGCTTTGCTGTGCAGGCTGGCTTGCCAGCCTGCATATTGTTCGACGTGACATTGCCCGCAAACCTGCGGACTCAAAGAGGCCTCCAGCGTCGAAAATGCCGCAGGTGGCTTGCCCTGCGGTGGAATAGGCTCGGACCAGTGACGTACCAGAAAATCTTCAACTTTGGGGGTGGGTTTTTCGCCACAACCAGACAACAGTAGCAACGAAACCACAAGGGCAGACGGCAACCGCAAGGCACCTCTTGCCCAAATGAGCTTGAACATTTTGTTCCCCCAAGAAAAAGGCCCACGAAAGCATCGTGGGCCCAAAGTATGCAACAGGCTTAACTAGAAATCAGCCGCCGCACGGGTTGGTCGGTACGGCACCCCCACCGCTACCGCCGCCAGCGCTTGCGCTTTCTCCGGTCTTGTATGCCTTGTCGGTATTAACCACCGCATTGGCCGATGCAGCATACGCATCGGTGATCGTGCGGGTATTAACCAGGGTGTTGCTGGTGGCCGGGCGATAGAAGGAAACCACATCGGTACGCCACGGCGAATTGCTCGGCAGAATATAGTCGCCGTTCTTGTCAGTCGTGTAGGTCAGCGAATTCCACTCCACCATTGCGCCATCGTAGAAGCGGGTTGGCTTGCCGAGAATCACCGCGCTGGCAACACCCGTGATCATTGCCCGGAACGTCGTTTCACAATAGGCATAAATGGTGTCGCCTTCCTGGTAGGCGTTTCCACTGCCCAGCACGCCATAGCTGGCATCGATGAAGCCAATGCCACGTGCATCGGTCGCGCCTGTCAGATAGGCAGCAAGTTCCGCCTTGGGCTTGTAACTAAAGCCTTTGGACGAATCCAGCATATGCGTGTACTGAAGCTGCAGCGTGCCATTCGGGTGTCCCTGACGCGAACCACCATTCTGGAAAGTCCACATATAGTTATTCGGGTTCACCGGTGTGCAATAAGCAGTTGCGCAAGCCTGGCTACCTGTCGTATCGGAGTCAGTATCCTCGCCAAACTCAACCATTTCACCCGCGCTGAACTGACCAAGACTGCGGGCATCCCAAATCAGAACACCATCTGTCTTCACATTGGTGTCGGCGGACGGCAGAATTTTCATCATGTCATCCAAGGTAGCCTGGAGCTGGGTATTGTCGACCAGCAGGCTCTTCACCGACATGGTCCCCGTATTAGGCGCAGTGCTCGCCGTTGCCTGGAAATCGGCTGCGCTCATGCCATTCGAATTAATCCACTGATTGCCGCCGTTGAGGATGGCCAGGTTCTTTTTGTCCACCCCCCAATAGCGCAGCGCGTACCAGATGCGTCCCTGGGCCATCGCATTGGGATTGCTCCCGGTGCCCATGGCGGCAACGATCATGTCGTTTCTTGGGTCGATGTTGTACTTTTTAAACAGCGCATCCATGGACGCACCGTCCGGAACCACACTGACCGACTCAATCACACCGTTGGTGCGGGTCTGAACCCACTCACTGGACGGGGAAAGATAGGTAAACACGTTTGTGCCATTCGGCATGATGTATTCCGCACCTGCTGGACCAACAGTGGATTGGAAAATAATCAGCTTGCCCGTCAGGCCAAGCTTGGCGCGTTCGGTTGTCCAGCTGTCTTTCCAGCGCTTGAGTGTTGCCGCGGTGATCAGACCGTTGACGTTTTGTTCGTAATCATCGGCGGAAGCCTGAGCCAGCATCGCCGGCGTGTTGACCACGATCTGGGTGGCAGCTGCCGTGGTGTCTTCATCCCCGCCGCCACAGCCATGCAAGCTTAGAGCCATTGCCAGGACAGTTAACCCGACCCAACCTTCTTTAATGCGCATGTTCATAAAAACTCCTCCATCAATTTAAAGCCCGCGCCATCCTCGCCTGACGGCTAAGCGACGCTCCCATAGCGGCCGGCCCACCGGGAAAAGCGAATCCACGAAATCCCAGCCATGCGCAACCCCAACCGCGACCATGGCCGCGGGCAACCCCCTTCAGGCCGATGGCGCCTTTAGCACCACTGGCATCCAGCCCTGCTCCAGCGCATCAAGCAATGCGCCGCAATCATCCATATTCATTTCCCGCACTTGAGCTCCGGCGGCGCGTAAGGCATCGGCCAATGCCGGCATGGCTGGCGCTGACGCCTGGCTGATCAACAAAACCTGTTTTCCCATGCTCATACGAAATACACCACGTCGCTATCAATAATTTGCCGCGCCAAATGCGTCATCGCGTCTTCCGCCATATCCAGTTCTGCAATCGGCACATCCGCAAATTCGAGCGCTTCGAGCTGTTCGGCCGCTTCGGCCCCCGCCGGCAACTTGCCCAGGGCGGCAATGGTGACAACATCGTCCAGTAAGGTAAGGCCACTCGCCATACGTAGCGCCTCGATCTTTTTTTGCGTAGCCACCATAAGAATGTGTTTTTGATCTGACATATTGCGCCCTCAGAAAACCAGCACTTTGTCGCACGTACGAACGAGTTGGGCATCCTGGTATTGGCCGCCAATCACGACAACGTCCGCGAGCGCATTCAGATCGAATTTGCCGGATGCATATCGCTCAACACTGTGCTCACACAAAGTGACTCGTTCAGGATGGGCGTGCGCATATTCAACAAACTCTGCGTCTGCCAGCAGATTGACGCCCGTATCCGTCAAAAAACACAGCGGATTCCACCCCCGTGCAACAGCAGCCTTGAGCAGACCATTTGCCTGCGGCAAGTAGCACTCGTCCGTAATAACCATTCCTAGCTGCATCGCTCAGGCCTTCCTGATTTTCCAGGTATAAGAGCCGCCACCATCTTGCTGATCGATCAAGTCGTTGCCCTCAGCCTCGCACATCGCCATAATCGATTCGCCAGAAGACGGATTGTCGAAAATCAGGGTCAGAACATCACCGCTCCCGATCTTCTGCAACGCTTTCTTGGTGTACATCTGGGGGTGCGGACAGGAATAGCCGCATACATTCAGCTCCCATTCGCCATCGGTGATCTTGTTGAAACTCATTGCCATGACATCAATCCTTTATGGTCTATTTGAAACAATATTTTCACGCATTCCCTGATTGAAAATCAGAGGCCACACTCCGATTCCTTTCGGGACGCGCTCCAGTCCATCCACCAGGAAAAAACCTTCACGCCGGCATAGGCGCCGATCATCATCCCGAACAGGAAAATCCAGCCACTGGGGTCACCGTTGGTAACCGTGGCGAAGAAAGCACCGATATTGCATCCCATCGCAAGACGGGCACCGATCCCCATCAGCGTGCCGCCAACGATGGCGAAGAATGCCGTTTCCCAGCTCGGCGTCTTCCATTTGAACTCACGACGCGACAGCGCCATGACGGCCGCACCCAAAATGATGCCGATCGACATGAAGCCGGGCGCATTAAGAAGCGGATTCGGCAGCCCGTTTTCGAGACCGAAGAAAATGCTGTCCATGCTGTTGATGCCAAATTGCTGCATGATCCAGCCACCCCACTGTGCTTCCTGGGTAGTGATGTACCAATAGCCGGGATCAAACACGGTATCCTGAATCGAGAGTCCGTCCTGGTAGCCCATTGCCACCAGCAACTCGCCAAAATTGAAAATACCGTAGTGTTCGCGCAGAACGCCGGTCACATACATGTGCAAACCGGCGAGGATGCCGAGGCCAATGCCCGCGATGGCCGTGTTCTTCGACGAAATACACATAGCCCAAATACCGGCAACCTCGTCACCCAGGGTTGGGTTGACCTTGCCGCTACGACGCAGATGACCCTTGCGGTAATAAAAGGCATAAAGCGCCACCAAGATAACCACAACAGGAACAATGGCCGTCAGCATCGTGTTCATCAGAACGATACCCGCGGCCGTTTCAGCCATGCCGAATATCTCGGCCGTAGTCGTCCCCTTCAGATTCCAGAGGTGACCTGCGGTGAAAATATCGAACCAGCCCTGGGTGATTGTCAGCTCGGCCGGCATATCCTGGGCGGCGGCGGCATCGACCCACGATTGCGGAACCAGTGAATCCCACCAGCCGCTGGCGCTCACCACAATGGCCTGGGAAAACGAAATGGCAAGAATCACCAACATCGAATTCATATTGCCCTCACCCGCCTTGTAAAGCGAACCCGAGGCACAACCGCCGGTAAATACAATGCCAAACCCAAAAATGGCCGCCCCGATAACGATATGCCAGCCAAGCGCATTAGGATGGAAAGTACTGAAACCAGCCAAAGTCACGACAGCCGCAACCACCGCATACAACGCCACGGCTATCATCATGCCAACCGCCATACGCGGCACTTTCACCGCGAACAGATCGCGCACCGCTGACGCCATGCAGAAGCGGCCATATTGCAACAGCACACCATAGGCAAGACCAAACCACACATAAACCAGCATGTAGACAAAGCGCGTATCAAGCGACAACGCCCATAGCGAACCGGCAACCACGAACAACAACACACCCAGCGCCTGAAGATTGCCCTTACTGAACACCCCACTCGGCTGAGCTGCGGTACCTGCTAACGACATATTCACTCCCCTCAATGACCAACGACCTTAACGGCCATAGCTACTTATTTATTCAAATAGAACCCGCACCAAATTCCTTGCGCAGATACACGCGCCAAAAATCGCCCACCCTGACCGTGGTGAGGTACGTGCAATTCAGCGCTTGGGCCAGTGCCGGAAACCCCTCTACCGCAGCAGGATTATCTGAAAGCACTTCAATCACCCCACCCGGCTCGATTTCACCCAGCACTTTCAAGGTCAACAACTGAGGGCGGGGACACATGGCCCCCAGACAGTCCACCGAACGCACCCGATGCAACACCCCTAAACCGGGAACCTCAACATCCCTGGTAACCGATCCGGGCAAAGCTGCCCGCTGTTCTCGAAAACCTTCAAACCAACTGGTAACACGCATACCCGGCCTCTTTTTCTCGAACCAATTACAAGCAGATAACGTGCCAGAATTGTTTTCTACATGAATTCATTGGGTTAGCGTGTTCACATAAATTCAGTGATTCGAAAAATGCAATCGCACCGACGCAGGGACGCCGCATGACCCTCTTTTTGCAACGACGCAACAAGGGCCAGCCAGGGACAGGCAGAAAATGATGGGCGTACGTGTCAGGACAAAACCACGCACTTCAGATAGATCAAGTCGCGGCCAGCCGCTGCCAGGTTGCCACCACCGTGTCGGGATTGAGCGAAATCGAGCCGATTTTTTGTTTAACCAGCCATTCGGCCAGATCGGGATGATCGCTGGGGCCCTGGCCACAGATGCCGATGTATTTGCCATGCCGGTTGCAGGCGGCAATCGCTTCCGCCAGCAGCTTCTTCACTGCCGGGTTGCGCTCGTCGAAGCCCTCTGCCACAAGGCCCGAGTCGCGGTCGATGCCCAGCGTCAACTGGGTCAGGTCATTGCTGCCAATGGAAAAACCGTCGACATGCTGCAAAAAGTCGTCGGCCAGCAACACGTTGGAGGGGATCTCGCACATCATGATCAGGCGCAAGCCGCGTTCACCGCGCTTGAGGCCATTCTCCGCAAGCAGACCCGCCACCGCCGCGCACTCTTCTACCGTGCGCACGAATGGAATCATGACTTCGACGTTGGAAAACCCCATCGTCTCGCGAACCTTTTTCAGCGCCCGGCATTCCAGTTCAAACCCAGGGCGGAACAGCGTCGAAATGTAGCGTGCAGCACCGCGCAGCCCCAGCATGGGATTTTCCTCCTTGGGCTCGTAGCGGTCCCCGCCCACCAGATTGGCATATTCGTTGGACTTGAAGTCAGACAGCCGAACAATCACCGGTTGAGGCCAGAATGCAGCCGCCAGCGTGGCCACCCCCTCAGCCAGCTTGTCCACGTAAAACGACACCGGGTCGGCATAGCCGGCCATGCGCAAATCGACCTCGGCGCACAAGTCCGGCGGCAGCCGGTCATATTCCAGCAAGGCCAGCGGATGCACGCCGATCATGCGTGCAATGATGAATTCAAGCCTGGCGAGGCCAACGCCATGATTGGGAATCTGGGCAAACTCGAAGGCACGCTCGGGATTACCGACGTTCATCATCAGTTTTACCGGGAGGGGCGGCAGGATTTGATTCGCCAGTGTCTCGACCTCGAATGCGAGCCGGCCCGCGTAGACATTTCCCGTATCGCCCTCGGCACATGACACGGTCACAGCCTCGCCATCCTTGAGAATCGTGGTTGCAGTGCCCGCACCTACCACAGCAGGAATGCCCAGTTCACGCGCCACGATGGCGGCGTGACAGGTGCGCCCGCCCCGGTTGGTCACGATCGCCGCCGCGCGCTTCATCACCGGCTCCCAATCCGGATCGGTCATATCGGTCACCAGGATATCGCCGGGCTGCACCCGATTCATCTCGGCCGGACTGGCGATCAGACGTACCTCGCCTGCGCCGATTTTCTGGCCAATGGCACGACCGGTAATGCGCACTTCCCCGGTCTCCTTCAGCACATAGCGCTCGACTCCGCCCACGCCACGTGCCTTCACGGTTTCAGGGCGTGCCTGAACGATGAACAGCTCGCCGGTTTCACCGTCCTTCGCCCATTCGATATCCATCGGACGGCCATAGTGCTGTTCAATGGTGACAGCCTGGCGCGCCAGCTCCAGCACCTCGCCGTCGGACAGCGCAAACTGCCGCCGCAACTCGGTCGGCGTGTCCTCGATGGCGGTCGTGCCATCATGCCAGACCATGCGGATAGCCTTTTCGCCCAGCTCACGCCGGACGACAGCCGGAAAGCCTTGCGCCAGCATCGGCTTGTGCACGTAAAACTCATCCGGGTTGACCGATCCCTGCACCACGGTTTCACCCAAACCATAAGCAGCCGTGATGAATACCACATCGCGAAAACCGGACTCGGTATCGAGGGTGAACAGTACGCCGGAACACGCAATATCTGAGCGCACCATGCGCTGGATACCTGCAGACAGAGCCACATCGGCATGCGCAAAGCCGTGATGCACGCGGTAGGCAATCGCGCGATCGTTGTAGAGTGAGGCAAAGACTTTCTTCACATGAAGCAGCAAGGCCTCTTCGCCACGCACATGCAGATAGGTTTCCTGCTGGCCGGCAAACGAAGCATCCGGCAGATCCTCTGCGGTGGCCGAGGAGCGAACCGCCACCGACAGATTGTTTCCGAGCGTGCGATAGGATGCTCGCAAGTCCTGTTGAAGCGCATCAGGCAAGGCGGCTGCCTCGACCCAGGCACGGATTTCCTTTCCGGCGGCAGCGAGTGCGGTGACATCTGCCACGTCGAGTGCCGACAGGCGATCGTGAATGCGCGCACGCAAATCGTTATGGTCGAGAAAATCCCAGAAAGCCTGCGCCGTCGTTGCAAAGCCGCCCGGGACCATGACTCCGGCACTGGAGAGATTGGCGATCATCTCGCCCAACGAGGCGTTTTTCCCGCCCACTCGCGGCACGTCCGCCATCGACAGGGCATCCAGCGGCACAATATAGTCAGCAGACATAGGTGAACTCCATGAATGATTACAGCGTGTTTTGCGTTTCCGACCACACCGGGGTCACGGTCGAAGCCGTCGCCAAGAGCATCCTGGCTCAGTTTCCTCGCCTTGAGTGTAGCCTGATTACGCTACCGTTCATCGACAGTCCGGACAAGGCCACGTCAGCCGCGGCCCGGATCGCGTCCACTTCCCGCGCACTGATATTTTCCTCCCTGACCGACCCCGGCTTGCGCGTTCCGTTCCGCAATGCCGGCCTGTCCCTGTTCGACATTTTCGAACTGATTTCACCCGCCGTCGGCGCCTCGCTCGGGGAAGCGGCCATCCCTAGCGGCGGCCGCACCCACGGGATGGCGCACAATTACGAAGCGCGCATGGATGCCGTCAACTTTTCCCTCAACCTGGACGATGGCCTCAACCCCGGGCGCCTCGATCAGGCTGACCTGGTTCTGGTCGGCGTCTCGCGCGTCGGCAAAACGCCCAGCGCGCTTTATCTTGCCCTGCAATACGGGCTGCGCGTCGCCAACTACCCGCTTACCCCGGATGACCTGTCACACACCGCCCTGCCTGGCGTGCTGCTCGGCCATCTGCCGCGGTTGCGCGCCCTGACATTATCCCCCGAGCGCCTGGCAGCGATCCGCCAGGCGCGCTATCCGGACAGCCGATATGCCAGCCTGGAACAGTGCCGCGAGGAACTCATAGCCGCGGAAAGCCTGTACCGGCGGCACGACCTGCCCGTCCTGGACACCACGCGCATGTCGGTCGAGGAAATCGCCGCGCGCCTGAGAAGCCTATCAAGCGGATAACGGGAGGATAAATTCGCACATTTTGTCAAAACGGGGCCAAAATGAGCTTGGCGCTATCTGGTCCCGCCTTCATTTCAGGAGAGGTTCACCAATAGCCTTTTATTGTGAATATTCCTTTTTTACAGACAATGCGTGTCGAAAGCATTTCCCCCACGTTGGGCGTTACCGCGCCCAATATCTTGGGCTGCGCATTGCCAACGCATCCGGACGCCACTTTTCGCGCGCCCAGGCCTCAGGGCTGATCAAGCGTGATACCCAAACAGCTTGCGGCCATCGCGCCTCATTCGGAAAGAAGCCTGAAGCGCCAGTCATCCTGGAAACTGGCCCTGCTCGCAGGCTTTGTCACGCAATTACTCCTGATCCTGTTCGTCACCACAATTGGCCTGCAACAACTGAACGTGGCCGCGAAAAATCTTAATGAAGTGGTCGATGTTCACATGCGAAAGCAGAACCTCACCAAGACCATGGAGATCGCCGCTCGCCAGCGAACGATCATCATGTTCATGCTCAGCAAAACGGAGGATCCTTTTGAGCGTGACGAATTACTGATGCGCTTCAACCAAAGGGGTTCGGAGTTTGTTTCAGCACGGCTGCAACTCATGGAACTGCCCCTGAACGAGAATGAGCAGCAATTGATTGCTCAACAGCGACACCTGATTGCTTATGCCCAGCCGATTCAGGAACAGGTCATCGACCTCATCAGCGCGGATTTCAATCAAAAGGCTATCGATCTGGTTCTCCGGAAGAGCCTCCCGGCGCAGAACGATGTGATGGCCGTGCTGGCGAAGCTCGACGCGGAAACCCAAAGGATGGCCTTCACTGCCAGCCGCGAAGCAAACAGGGAACTTGAACGTGCGCGCTACTGGATGTATTGGCTGTCCGGCGCTGCATTACTGATGGGACTATTCGTCGCCGCCATTGTTCTACGCTACACGAATCGCGTCAGCCATGAGCGTGAGCAACTGGCTACCCATGACACGCTGACCTGTCTGCCCAATCGCATGATGTTCATGGATCGCCTGGAGCAGTCGATCATCCGCGCCAAGCGAAATCAAACGCTGGTCGGCATCATGTTTATCGACATCGACCGGTTCAAGCGGGTCAACGACACACTCGGCCATGCCCATGGCGACCAGCTTATTTGCGCGGTTGCACAGCGTCTTCGCGAGGTCGTTCGCGCTGACGACACCGTGGCGAGATTGGGCGGCGATGAGTTCGTCGTGGTGATCAGTGATGTGGTTTCGCCCAACCCCATTCTGCAGGTTGTCGAAAAGATGCTGCTCGCGGTATCACAGCCCTACCGCCTTGATGGGCGCGAAATCTTCAGCAGTTGCAGCATCGGTGTCAGTATTTTTCCTGACGACGGCATCACATCGGGCGATCTGCTCAAGCACGCCGACACCGCGATGTACCACGCCAAGAACAGCGGCAGAAACCGATTCCAGCTCTACAACGCTGCCATGAATGCCATGGCCGAGGAAAGGCTGCAGCTCGAGACTGATTTGCACCATGCAATGGAGCGCGACGAGTTTGTTTTTCACTACCAGCCACAACTCAATCTCGAAACCGGACACCTTCACGGGGTAGAGGCATTGATCCGCTGGCGGCATCCTGACAAAGGCCTGCTCTACCCGAAGGCATTTCTTGGTATGCTGGAAGAAACCAGTGAAATCATCAACGTCGGCCACCATCTCCTGATGACTGCCTGCCAACAAACCGTTGAGTGGCATGCTGCGGGTTACCCCGACCTGATTGTTGCCATCAATGTCTCCGGGAGAGAATTCTGGGACGACAATCTGGTCTCAAGTGTCTGCGATGCGCTGGCAAAATCCGGCCTGCCCGCACACTCGCTTCAGCTCGAACTCACCGAAGGCATTTTCATGGAGGATATCGACAAGGCCGAGGACAGAATACTGGCCCTGAAAGCAGTCGGTATTACAGTCGCCATTGATGATTTTGGCACCGGCTATTCCTCGCTGGCTCACCTGAGACGGTTCCCGCTCGATGTCCTGAAGATCGACCGCTATTTTGTGCAAGAAATTCATCTCGCCCCGGCCAACGAAGCGCTTGTCAATTCGATCCTGGCCCTGTGCAAGGGATTGAGCCTGGGCACCGTTGCCGAAGGAATCGAGAACAGAGCGCAACTTGATTCGCTGCGCAAACTGGGCTGCCAGATCATGCAGGGCCACCTCATCAGCCCGCCAGTCCCCGCCGACAAAATTGCCGCGCTGCTAAGCCGTGACTGGAAAAGTGAATTCGATTTCCCCCGGCACTCACCTCAGGCAAGCGGGGTTTAACGTCTGCGCTGCCGCAGCGCCTCGAATACGGCCACCGCCAACGCAGCCGACGCATTCAAGGACTCGATCCGGCCTGCCATCGGAATATGCGCGCGCAGGCTTGCCGCACCACACACCGCTTGCGACAAGCCCGCGCCTTCGTTGCCGGCAATCAGGGCGAGCGGACCGCCCAGATCGAGCGCATAGAAATCGCCATCCTCGGATAGCGCAAGCGCGACACTGCGGCCGGCAAAGCCCTGTAGCCAGGCGACCAGATCGACCCCCTGCTGTACCGGCAGGACGAACTGCGCCCCCTGTCCGCCGCGCAAGGCTTTCGGCGACCACGGATCGTGGCAGCCCCTGGACAGAATGGCCAGCGTCGCGCCTGCCGCCGCTGCGGTGCGCAGCATGGCGCCCAGGTTGCCGGGGTCCTGAATATCCTCCAGCACAATGACCAGCGGAACGGCGCCGCTGGCATCCGGGGTGAGCCAGGCCACCTCGGCGAGCACCCCGGTGGGCGTGGCAACCGGCGACAGTTCGGCAAACAGCACGTCGGGCAATACAATGATTCTGGCGGTTTGGCAGCGCGAAGCCTGTAACGAGAACCGACTGGCATCGAACGAAGCCGCACGCACCAAGGTATGCGGCTGGCCGCCTGCATCGAGATAGGCGGCCAGCAGATGCTCGCCATCCAGCAGCGTCATGCGCGCTTCGCGCCGGGCGCGCGCCGATTCGGACAGTTTTTTCAGGCGTTTGAATATCGGATTGTCGCGCGAGCTAATGGCTGTTTCGTTCATGAGCGAATTATTGATTAGAAATTGGGAATCCTGAATTTCCATCGATTCTGGCGGACGGATACACTCACCGCATGCGTATTGTTTTGATCACCCCCTACGGTCGCGCGCATCGCAACGGCAACTGGCATACGGCGGCGCGCTGGGCGCGTTTTCTGCGCGAAGCGGGGCATACGGTGCACGTTCAGGTGGAATGGGATGGCCGCGCCGCCGACCTGATGCTGGCGCTGCATGCGCGACGCAGCTTTGCCTCCATCCATGCTTTTGCCGCGCGCTTTCCAAGCCGCCCGTTGATCGTCACCCTCACCGGCACCGACCTCTACCGGGACATCCACGAAGACCCTGATGCCCAGCAGTCGCTGGAACTCGCACACCGGCTGATCGTTCTGCAGCAGCGTGGCGTCAACGAACTGGCATCGCATCTGGCTGCCAAGACGCGGGTAATCTACCAATCGTCACCCGATATCGCCCCTCAACCCAAATCCGATCAAACCTTCGAGGTTCTGGTGATCGGGCACCTGCGCCCGGAAAAAGACCCCTTCCGGGTAGCGCTGGCCACAGCCCACCTGCCCGCGCATTCGAAAATTCGGATCTCGCATCTGGGGGGCGCGCGTGCCGAGGACATGGCGGAAACGGCCGAACTGGTTGCAGGCAAGCTGCCACGCTGGCGCTGGCTCGGCGACGTCCCGCACAAAACCGTTCTCAAGCACCTGTCACGCGCACACCTCATGGTGATCAGCTCGGTAATGGAAGGCGGCGCCAACGTAATCTGCGAGGCGCTGGCGGCCGACGTTCCGGTGCTGGCTTCGCACATATCCGGCAATATCGGCATGCTGGGCGAAGACTATCCGGGTTATTTCCCGGTGGGAAACGAACGGCAACTGGCCGTGTTGCTATCGAAGGCTGAAGACGACCCGGATTTTTATGGCCAGCTGCGAGCCCATTCGCGTCAGCGCCGGGCATTGATGCGGCCGGAGCAGGAGGCCAGTCGCCTGCGTCAGGCAATAGCCGAATTCGAGTCCTCCCCGGCTTGAATATCTCACGTCAAGCAGGGCTTGGAGCGCCAATGCACGGCATCACTTGACGCATCGCGTATCCTGTACGCTCTCCCTCCCAGGTTTTCCCCATGTCTACCCCCGAACACTTCATCCCCGGCAAGGACGCCTCGCTCGAAGCATCGATCGCCACCCTGCAGTCCAAGCTCGCAACCATCGGTTTTCACATCGAGGAACGCTCCTGGCTCAATCCGGTGGAGGGCGTGTGGTCGGTACACATCCGCGACCGCGACTGCCCGCTGCTGTTCACCAACGGCAAGGGCGCTTCGGAGCTGGCCGCGCGGGCGAGCGCGCTGGGCGAGTATTTCGAGCGGCTGTCGACCAATTACTTCTGGACCCATTTCTATCTGGGCGAGACGATCGCCAGACGCAGCTACGTCCACCACCCCGACGAGCGCTGGTTCGCCCTCTATGACGGCGACGACGCCTGGCCGGAAGGCCTGCTCACCCCCGAGCTGCATGCCCTCTACAATCCGGACGAAGGCGTGCGCGCCGACCAGCTGATCGACCTCAACTCCGGCAACGCCGAGCGCGGCATCTGCGCCATCCCCTACCAGCGCCTCTCCGACGGCCAGACCGCCTATTTCCCGGTCAACCTGATCGGCAACCTCTACGTCAGCAACGGCATGTCGGCCGGCAACACGCTGAAGGAGGCGCGCACCCAGGCGCTGGCCGAAATTTTCGAGCGCCACATCAAGTTCCGCATCATCGAGGAAGGCCTGTGCCTGCCCGACGTGCCCGAAGACGTGATCAACCGCTACCCGCACATCGCCGCCGGCATCCGCGGCCTGCGCGAAGCGGGCTTCGGCATCCTGGTGAAGGACGCCTCGCTCGGTGGCCAGTATCCGGTGATGAACGTCACGCTGCTGCACCCGCAGGACCAGGGCTGCTTCGCCAGCTTCGGCGCGCATCCGCGCTTCGAGGTGGCGCTGGAGCGCGCGCTCACCGAATTGCTGCAGGGCCGCGCACTCGATTCGCTGGCGGGCTTCCCCGCCCCCGGTTTCGACCAGGCCGAAATCGCCGATCCGCAGAACCTGGAAATCCACTTCGTCGATTCCAGCGGCGTGATTTCCTGGCAGTTCCTGCGCGACAGCCCCGACTACGACTTCGTCGACTGGAATTTCGGCACCACCACCGAAGAGGACTACGCCTGGTCGATCGACGCGCTGCACACCGAAGGCCACGACCTCTATATCGCCGACTTCACCCACCTCGGCGTCTACGCCTGCCGCATCCTGGTGCCGGGCGTCTCCGAGATCTATCCGTTCGAGGAACTCGAATTCGAGAACAATAGCATCGGCAACCTGATCCGCCCCGCGCTCGCGCGCCTGCCCGAACTGACCGACGACGAATGCGCCGAGCTGCTCGACCTGATGGTCGAACTCGAACTGGCCGACGACCGCCTGGTGACGGTTCTGATCGGCCTCGCGCCCGATGCCGATTCACCGTGGACCGACATCCGCGTGGGCGAAATCAAATTGCTACTCGCGCTGGCGCTGGGCGACGACGACGCCATCCTGGAAGGCTGCACCTGGATCGCCCAATACGGCCAGCGCAGCGAGGCGCGCCTCAAGGTGTACCGCTGCATCGCCGACCTCGTCCAGCTCGACGACCCCAACCCCTTCGAGCCGGCGCTGGCGCTGATGTA
Organism: Thiobacillus denitrificans; assembly: GCA_002424845.1. Lineage (GTDB taxonomy): Bacteria > Pseudomonadota > Gammaproteobacteria > Burkholderiales > Thiobacillaceae > Thiobacillus > Thiobacillus denitrificans_F. The sequence goes on from DILD01000091.1 coordinate 48,646, forward strand.
CGGCCGTGACACGCTGGAACAGGCGTTCGCGCTGTTCAACCAGAACGAGCGCTTCTTCGGGCTGACCACACTGGGCAGCGACTTCGAAGGCAGCGCGATCCACCAGCGCCTGCTGGAGGCGTACCGCAAGGTGCGCGGCTAAAGCCACAGCCGATGAAAATCCCCAAACGACTCGAACCCCTGCTCGAAGACGGCCTGATCGACGGCGTCGTGCGCCAGCTCATGAGCGGCAAGGAAGCCATGGTCTTCGTCGTCGTGTGCGGCGACGAGGTCCGCTGCGCCAAGGTGTACAAGGAAGCCAACAAGCGCAGCTTCCGCCAGGCCGTCGACTACACCGAAAACCGCAAGACCAAGAACAGTCGCCAGGCACGCGCCATGGCCAAGGGCAGCAAGTACGGCCGTGAGATGCAGGAAGCCGCATGGCAAAGCGCCGAAGTCGATGCGCTGTATCGGCTCGCCGCCGCCGGCGTACGCGTGCCCACCCCGTACAACTTCCACGAAGGCGTCCTGCTGATGGAACTGGTGGCCGACGCCGACGGCAACGCCGCGCCCCGGCTCAACGACGTATCGTTCACCGAAGACGAAGCCCTCGCCCACCACCAAACATTAATCAGGGAAGTCGTGCGCATGCTGTGCGCCGGCGTCATCCACGGCGACCTGTCCGAGTTCAACATCCTCGTCGCCGCCGACGGTCCGGTGATCATCGATCTGCCGCAAGCAGTCGACGCCGCCGGCAATAATCACGCGCAAGCCATGCTTGCGCGCGACGTGAACAATCTGAGGACGTATTTCGGTCAGTTCGCTCCGTCACTGTTGGCCACGCAATACGCCCAGGAAATCTGGGCGCTGTACGAGCACGGCAACCTGCATCCCGAGGTCGAACTCACCGGCGTGTATGAATGCGAAAAACCGCCGGTCGATCTGGAGGGGGTGATGCGGGAGATTGATGACGCGCGTGACGAAGAGGCTGCGCGTCTGTTGCGCTTGCAGGAACAAGCGTAACGCCTGCGAGCTTTATCGGCGATGCGAAGGACCGGTCACCGCGCCACCTCCGTTAAACCCTGATGAAATAAGGCAAGACGATGAGTACGGCTCCAGTTGCGACAAGCAGAGGCGCGCTGGAAACGAAATACGGATAGATCATGAGGCCCAGCCCGCAAAACAGTGGGACGACCGCCCGCTGCTTCTTGCCGTAGATGAAGAAGCCAAGCCCGATCGAACTGAAAAGCAGGCTCCAGAGGAGCAGTGTCGTATCCATTGTGGACATCCGGGTAAATCAAAGAATTGGCAGCCTGGCGAATTGTGGTTCAACCGCTAGGGACCAGGATCAACTAACGAACGCTGATCGTCTTCAGCGACTCACGCCCCGCGCTGCCGCACCGTCTCGTACAAACACAGCGCCGCCGACACCGAGACGTTGAGGCTTTCCACCGTGCCGCCGATGGGGATGCGGGCGACCTGATCGCAGCTTTGCTTGACCAGGCGGCGGATACCCGCGCCCTCGGCGCCGAGCACCCAGGCGATGCCGGTCTTGGCGTCGATGCCGGACAGGGGCTGGTCGCCGTCCATGTCGGCGGCGATGACCCAGATGTTGTGTTCCTTCAGGTCTTCGATGGTGCGCGCGAGGTTGGTGACCATGATGTAGGGCACGGTTTCGGCGGCTCCGGAGGCGACCTTTTCCACGGTGGCATTGATGCCGACGGCGTTGTCCTTGGGCGCGATGACGGCGTGCACGCCGAAGGCATCGGCCGAACGCATGATGGCGCCGAGGTTATGCGGGTCGGTGACGCCGTCGAGGATGACCAGCAGCGGCGGGCCCTGGATGTTTTCCAGCACCTCGTCGAGCGAGTGCGTCAGCGCAACCGGTTTGACACGGGCAACCACGCCCTGGTGCTTGGCTGCCTTGCCGACCAGTCTGGTCAAACGATCCGCTTCGACCTGCGCCAGCTTGACGCCGTTGTCCTTGGCCTGATGCACCAGATCGCGCGCGCGCGCGTCGCGCCGGGTCAGGTCGAGGTAGATTTCAAAAATCCCTGACGGGTCCTGACGCAGGCGGGCCAGGACGGGATGAAAGCCGTAGATGAGTTTTTCTACGGCGTGTTTTTCGGCGGACTTCTCGCTCATTTTTTCTTGGCGCCCGTTCTGGACTTGGCCGTTTTCTTTTTCGGCGCGCCGGTTTCTTCCGGCGCCGTTTCAATTTCCGTGACCAGGCTGAAATCGATCTTGCTGGTTTCGATGTCGGCACGCAGCACCTTGATGCGCACACGGTCGCCCAGGCGATATTTTTTTCCGGTGCGCTCGCCGAGCATCATGTGCTTGGCCTGATCGTAATGGAAGTAGTCCTGGCCGAGTTCGGACACGTGGACCAGGCCTTCGATGAAGATGTCGTCGATCGCGACGAACATGCCGAAGCTGGTCACCGCGCTCACCGTACCGTTGTATTCGTCGCCGATGCGGTCCTGCATGAAATAGGTTTTCAGCCAGGCGTCGACGTCACGGGTGGCATCGTCGGCGCGGCGCTCGGTCAGCGAGCAGTGCGTGCCGACTTCCGCCAGGCCCTTGGCGGGCAGTTTCTCTCCCAGCAGCACCGCCTTGATGCCACGGTGCACCAGCAGGTCGGGGTAGCGCCGGATCGGTGAAGTGAAGTGGGTGTAGGCCTCGTAGGCCAGGCCGAAGTGGCCCTTGTTGTCCGGGCTGTAAACCGCCTGCCTGAGCGAGCGCAGCATCACGGTCTGCAGCAGACCATGGTCGGGGCGATCCTTGATCTTCTCCAGCAGCGCGGCGTAATCCTTGGCGTGCGGCTTGTCGCCGCCACCGAGGTCGAGGCCGAATTCGGCAAGGAAGCCGCGCAGTGCAGCGAGTTTCTCCGGCGTCGGGCCTTCGTGGACGCGGAACAGTGCGGGCTGCTTGTTCTCGTGCAGGTAATCCGAGGCGCAGACGTTGGCCGCCAGCATGCATTCCTCGATAATGCGGTGCGCATCGTTGCGGATCACCGGCACGATCTCCTTGATCTTGCCCTGGTCGTCGAAAATGATCTGCGTCTCGGTCGAGCCGAAATCGATGGCGCCGCGCTTGGCGCGCGCCTTCAGCATGACGCGGAACAGCTTGTCGAGCGCCTCCAGATGCGGCATCAACTCAGCCTGTTTCTTCTCAGGCTTGGCCGTGCCGGAGAGCCAGTCCCACACCTGATTGTAGGTGAGGCGCGCGTGCGAATAGATCACTGCCGGGTAGAAGCGGTATTCCTTGATGCTGCCGGTGCTGGTGATGCGCATATCGCACACCATCGACAGGCGGTCGACTTCCGGGTTGAGCGAGCAGAGGCCGTTGGACAGCGCTTCCGGCAGCATCGGAATGACACGGCGCGGGAAGTACACCGAGTTGCCGCGGTTGAAGCCTTCGCTATCGAGCGCATCCCTGGGTTGCACATAATGGCTGACGTCGGCGATCGCCACCACCAGGCGGAAACCGCTGCGGCCGAGCGGCTCGCAATACACCGCGTCGTCGAAGTCACGTGCAGTCTCGCCATCGATGGTGACGAGCGGCAGATGGCGGATGTCCTCGCGATCGGCCATGTCCTTTTTCTGTACCTTGTTCGGCAGCTTGGACGCCTGCGCCTCGACCTCGGGCGGGAACACGTAGGGCAGGTCGTGCTTCCTCAGCGCGATCTCGATTTCCATGCCGGGGCCGGTGAAACTGCCGAGAATCTCGCTGACGCGCCCGACCGCTTCATTGTGCGCGCCGGGCTGGCTGACGATTTCCACCGTCACCACCTGGCCGGACCGTGCATCCCCCGCGTTTTCGGCCGGCACCAGAATGTCCTGGTTGATGCGACGATTTTCAGAAATCAGGAAACCGACACCGCCCTCAAGGTAGTAACGGCCGACAACGAACTTGTTGACGTGTTCCAGCACCTCGACGATCTTCGCCTCACGGCGGCCGCGGCGGTCGAAACCGGCCACGCGCACCAGCACCTTGTCGCCGTGCAGCACACGATGCATTTCCTTGGGCGACAGATACAGATCGTCGCCACCTTCTTCCGGCACGACGAAGCCGAAGCCGTCCGGGTGGCCTTCGACGCGCCCTTTGATCAGGTCGAGCTTGTCCGGCAGGCACAGCTGGCGCTTGCGGTTGAGCATCAACTGGCCATCGCGCTGCATCGCACCCAGGCGGCGCTGGAACAGGTCGCGCTCGGCCTCGGTGATGTGAAGCTGCTCGGTGAAGGTGTCGGCATCGACCGGGCAACCGGCCTCGGTCAGCAGTTGCAGGATGTATTCGCGGCTGGGCAGCGGCGACTCGTAGCGTTCAATCTCGCGCTCGTAGAAAGGGTCGGCCAGGCGGATCGCCGGAATTTTGTGTTTGCTTGCGCGGCTGCGTGATTTGTTCGTTGACAATTTATTCTCTGCTCTCTAAAATGCGCGCCTTATTGCCCAGATGGCGGAATTGGTAGACGCGCACGGTTCAGGTCCGTGTGCCGCAAGGTGTGGAGGTTCGAGTCCTCTTCTGGGCACCAGTTGTAAGCAAAAAGCCGACCTTGTGTCGGCTTTTTGCTTTTTCTAACTTCACTTTATACATCAGACCTCGTAGGGGTGACGGCGCACGATCGTCTCCACCCGGTCCGGTCCGGTCGACACCACGTCCACCGGCACTTCGCACAACGCTTCCATCCGTTTCAGGTAGGTCTGCGCCTTTTGCGGCAGCTTGTCGAATTCCTGCACGCCCACGGTGGTATCGCTCCAACCCGGCAGATCTTCATAGATCGGCTCGACGTTGGTGATCGATTCGGCACCCACCGGCAGGATGTCGCACACTTCGCCGTCGATCTTGTAACCCACGCACACGCGCACGGTTTCCAGGCCGTCCAGCACGTCGAGCTTGGTCACGCACAGGCCCGTCACGCCGTTGATCTGGATCGAGCGCTTGAGCGCTGCCGCATCGAACCAGCCGCAACGGCGCTGGCGCCCGGTGGTGGCGCCGAATTCATGGCCCTTTTCGCCGAGATACTGGCCGACGTCGTCGAACAGTTCGGTCGGGAACGGCCCAGAACCGACGCGCGTGGTATAGGCCTTGGTGATGCCCAGCACGTAATGCAAGGTGTTCGGGCCGACACCCGCACCGGTAGCGGCGCCGCCGGCGGTGCAGTTGGACGAGGTGACGAAGGGGTAGGTGCCGTGGTCGATGTCGAGCAGGGTGCCCTGCGCGCCCTCGAACAGCAGGTTGCCGCCCGCCTTGTTGGCTTCGTACAGGCTGCGCGGCACGTCCGCCACCATCGGCTTCAGCCGCTCGGCCATGGCCATCATGCTGTCGAGCGTCTGGTTGAAGCTCACCACCTCGGCCTTGTAATAGTTCTTCAGCATGAAGTTGTGGTGGTCGAGTACTTCGCCCAGCTTGGCTGCGAAGCGCTCGCGGTGGAACAGGTCCTGCAGGCGCAGCGCGCGGCGCGCCACCTTGTCTTCGTAGGCGGGGCCGATGCCGCGCCCGGTGGTGCCGATCTTGCCGGCGCCCTTGGCGATCTCACGCGCCTGATCGAGCGCCACGTGGTGCGGCATGATGAGCGGGCAGGCTTCGCTGAGCTTGAGCCGGCCGGCGACGTCGACGCCGGCCGCGATCAGCATGTCCATTTCTTCCAGCAGCGCGGTCGGCGACAGCACAACACCGTTGCCGATGTAGCAGGTGACGTTGTCGCGCAGGATGCCGGACGGGATCAGGTGAAGCACGGTTTTCTTGCCGCCCACCACCAGCGTGTGGCCGGCATTGTGGCCACCCTGGAAACGCACCACGCCCTGCGCGCGGTCGGTCAGCCAGTCGACGATCTTGCCCTTGCCTTCATCGCCCCACTGGGTGCCGATGACGACGACGTTTTTTGCTGCCATGCTGCTATCTCCCTTTATTGTGTATTCGAGCCGGCAATGACCAGCTCACGCAAATCCAGACTGAAACCGGTAGCCGGGCGCGCCCGACCGAATACCCGACCCACTTCGTCATAACGCCCGCCCTGCGCGATCGCATGACTGCGGCCGCCGGTATAAGCGGCAAACACGACACCGCTGTGATAACCGTAGCCGCGCAACTCAGCCAGATCATAGGCTGCTTCGACGTTGCTCAAACCCCGGTCGATCACTTCCAGGGTATCCAGTGCAGCCTGCACTGCCGCCAGTTGCGGCAGGCGCGCCCGCGCTTCGGCCAGCACGCTGCGGTCGCCATACAACTGCGGCAGCGCGGCGAAGGCATCGCGCAAGGCAATCGGCAAACCGGCGGTCAGAACGGCAACAGCGCTGCTGTCCTTGGCCTGCAGCGCACCGAACAGCTGATGTTCGATCTCGCCAGAAAGACCTGCCTCCTGCGCCAGCGCACGGTAAACCCCGACGTGGCCGATGTCGAGCTGCACTGTTTTCACGCCGCATGCGGACAGGCCCTGCAGCATCAGCGTGAGGATTTCGAGATCCGCTTCGGCGCCGGCTTCGCCATACAGTTCGGCCCCGACCTGGATGGGCTCGCGCGAGCGATGAAAACCATCCGATTGAGTGTGCAGCACACTGCCCGCATAGCACAGGCGATTGACGGCGTTGGCGGCCAGCAGATGGGCATCGATGCGCGCCACCTGCGGCGTGATGTCGGCGCGCACGCCCATCAACCGCCCGGTCAATTGATCGACCAGCTTGAACGTCTTAAGGTCGAGATCGGCACCGACGCCGGTCAGCAGCGAGTCGACGTATTCCATCAGCGGCGGGATCACCAACTGGTAGCCGCGGCCGCGGAACAGGTCGAGCAGCGCGCGCCGCATGTCTTCCATGCGCCAAGCCTGCGGCGGCAGCACATCCTCGACGTTTTCGGGCAATAACCAGGCAGTCATGTCAGTTCAGCATCAACAACAAAAAAACGCCGCCGATAATCGAGGCAGCGCCGATAAAACGCAATTGACCGTCGCTGAATTCCAGTATCCGACGGAAGCCGTCCCGCCACACGGCAGGCGCGGCAAACGGCAGGATACCTTCAATCACCAACAACAGGCCAATTGCCGCAAGCCAGTCAGAACCGGTCATTGACCGCCGGCGGCACGCGGATTCTTCATGTACTTGAAGAAATCCGAGCTGGGATCGAGCACCATCACGTCGCTCTTGCTCTTGAAGCTTTCGCGATAGGCCTGCATCGAACGGTAGAACGCATAGAACTCGGCATTCTTGCCATAGGCGGAGGCATACACGGTCGAAGCCTTGGCATCGCCCTCACCCTTGACGCCCTGGGCATCGCGGTAGGCTTCGGCAACGATCACGTCCTTCTGCTTGTCGGCGTCGGCCTTGATTTTTTCAGCTTCGGCCGCGCCAGTCGAACGCAACTCGTTAGCCACCTGTTTGCGCTCAGCTTCCATCCGGCGATACACGTTTTCCGACACGCTTTCCGGCAGATCAACGCGCTTGATCCGCACATCAACCACCTGAACGCCAATCATGCGCGCATCGCTATCGGCCTTGGTGCGAATGATGTTCATGATTTCTTCACGCCGCCCGGAGACCACCTCATTGATGGTGCGCTTGCCGAACTCGGCACGCAGCCCGTCATTGACCGTCTGATTCAAGCGGATCTGCGCCCGCGTCTCGTCACCGCCCACCGACACGTAAAACTGCCGCGCATCGATCACGCGCCATTTGATGAAGGAGTCGACCAGCACGTTCTTCTTTTCCGAGGTAATGAAACGCTCGGGATCAGCCGAATCCAGCGTCAGGATGCGGGTATCGAAATAGCGCACGTTCTGCACCAGCGGCAGCTTGAAATACAGGCCGGGCTTGGTCTTCACCGACACCACTTCACCCAGCTGGAACACCAGGGCGTTCTGCCGCTGGTCAACCGTGAATATGCTGGCGCTCAGCACGACCAGCACCACCAGCAGCCCTGTCAACAACAATCCGAGCTTGTTCATGGCCGTGCCTCCCGATCACGATTCCGCAAGGCATCACGTGAACGCGTATCCACGGGTGAAGCGGTCGTCGTGGCAGGCTGCGCCAAGGCATCCGGGGCGCCACTATAGGGTTGATTGACGATCTGCTGCAGCTTATCGAGCGGCAGATACAAGAGGCTGTTGCCGCCTTTCTGATCCACCAATATTTTGCTGGTGTTGTTCATCACGGTCTGCATGGTGTCGAGATAGATACGCTGGCGCGTGACCTGCGGCGCCTTCTGATATTCGGCAAAAATCTGCGTAAAGCGGCTGGCTTCACCCTCGGCATTGGCAATTACCGACAGTTTGTAACCCTCGGCTTCTTCCTTCAGGCGCGAGGCCAGACCACGGGCGCGCGGCACCACGTCGTTAAAATAAGCTTCAGCTTCGTTCTTCAGGCGTTCGCGATCCTGGCTCGCTTTCACCGCATCATCGAACGCAGCCTGCACCTGCTCGGGTGGCTGGATGTTCTGCAGGGTCACCTGGCTGATGCTGATGCCGGTCTTGTGACGATCATGGATCTCCTGCATCAATTGCTTGGCGCGCGCGGCAATTTCAGCACGGCCTTCGTACAGCACGAAGTCCATTTTGCTCTTGCCGACAACTTCGCGCATCGCGGTTTCAGCGATCTGCAGCGCGCTGTCTTCCGGCGAGCGGTTGATGAACAGGAACTCGACCGGGTCTTTCAGGATGTACTGTACGGCGAACTGCAGATCGATAATATTCTCGTCATCGGTCAGCATCAGCGACTCTTTCAGCACCTTGCTCTTGACGTTGTTGCGGTAACCGATTTCAACGGTGCGCACCTGATCAACGTTGACGATTTCACGCGACTCGACCGGCCACGGCAGATGCCAGCGCGGGCCCGGCTCGGTAGTCTCGACGTATTGGCCAAAACGCAGCACCATGCCGCGCTGACCGGTATCCACAATGTAAAACCCGCTTGCCAACCACACCAGCGCCAGCGCACCCGCCAGCAGGGCGACCAGATTGCCGCCCCCCGGAAGGCCGACCGGGGTCAGATTATCGCCGCCGCCATTACCGCCGCCGGTGTCCTTGCTGCCGAACATACCGTTGAGACGCTGATTGATGCGCCGCCAAATTTCGTCCAGGTCGGGCGGTCCGCTGTTTGGATTGCGGTTACCGTTATTGCCCCATTGCGGGTCGTTCCAGGCCATATCGTTTTATTTAGTGAGATCTATAGATTGAAGAGGGGTGTCGCTTGGTGAGCCGGCTTCATTCTGACCGGTTTCAACCTGGACACGGCTGGCAAGCAGGATTTCTGACAGCGCATCCCGCAAAAGTTCAAGACCTTCGCCTGTTCTGGCGGATATATAAACGCTGTGAAGTTTACCATATTCGTCACGTCCAGCCCCCGGCGCAACGCCCGTCAGATCAAGCTTGTTGTAGACCCGCAATTGCGGCACCCCATCGGCGCCGATTTCCTTCAGCACCTTTTCAACCGCCTCGATCTGCCGTTCGCGTCCCGGACTGGCGGAATCGATCACATGCAGCAGCAGATCGGCCTCGGTCGTGGCCTCCAGGGTGGCCCGAAAAGCGGCCACCAGTTCATGCGGCAGACGGGTAATGAAGCCGACGGTGTCCGACAGCACCACTTCGCCGCTCGCCGGCTCGCCGCCGGCTGATTCAGCCAGGCGCGGCAGATACATCTTGCGCGTGGTGGTGTCCAGCGTGGCGAACAACTGGTCGGCCGCGTAGGCGCCAGCGCGCGTCAGCGCATTGAACAAGGTGGATTTTCCCGCGTTGGTGTAGCCCACCAGCGCCACCGACATCACCTGCTGGCGGGCACGCGACCGCCTTTGGGTGCGGCGCTGCTTGCCCAGCCTGGCCAGCCGCTCGCGCAACGCCTTGACCCGCACGCCCAGCAGGCGACGATCGGTTTCCAGCTGTTTCTCGCCCGGGCCGCGCATACCGACGCCGCCGCGCTGGCGTTCGAGGTGAGTCCAGCCACGCACCAGGCGGGTTGAAAGGTGCTGTAACTGCGCCAGTTCGACCTGCAGCTTGCCTTCGGCACTCTGCGCGCGGCGGGCAAAGATATCCAGAATCAGGCTGACGCGGTCGATGACCCGGCAACGCAGGCGGCGCTCCAGGTTGCGTTCCTGGGCAGGCGACAGTTCGTGATTGAAAATGACAACATCGGCCTCGGTGGCCGCGACCAGCGCCGCGATTTCGTCGGCCTTGCCGCTCCCCACGAACAGCGCCGCATCGGGACGGCTACGCTTGCCCAGCACTTCACCGAGGATATCGAGCCCAGCGCCTGTCGCCAGCAACCGCAGTTCAGCCACGCTTTCGGCAAAATCCGGCATCCCGAAATCAAGCGCCACCAGGATGACACGCTCGCCGCCCTCATGCCGTTCAAACAAGGGGGCGCTCCCGGCTTGCGTCCGGACAGGCCGCATTCAATGGGTGGGCCTCGACGGTTTTCAATGGGATTCGGCGATACAGAAATGGTTTCACAGGCAGGGGTTCGGCATGGGGCAGGGGCATGATGCACGCGACATTCCTTGCCCGCTTGGGCTAGGACGTTTCATTCTAGTCCAGGATCACATCAGTTGCGGGCGCCCGAAATGCCAACCCTGTCCGTAGTCCACCCCCATGTCGGCAAGAATGCGGGCGGTTTCTGCATCCTCGACATGCTCGGCCACGGTGATCACCCCCTCCTTGCGCGCAAAGTTTGCCAGGCTCTCGACAATGCCCGCCACCTTGCGGTCCTTCCGCATGTTCGACACCAACCAGCCTTCAATTTTCAGAAAACTGACCGGCAGATGCGCCAGGTAGAGATAAGACGAATAGCCGCTGCCAAAATCGTCCAGCGCCAGCCGAAAACCAAAGTCGATGAAAGGCTGCAAATCGGCACGCAATTTATCCAGGCTGACAATGTGCTGGCGCTCGGTCAACTCCAGCACGATGGGCTTGATCGGCCCCATTTCCACGCCGCAGGTCTGACAATAGCTCATGGCATTGTTGAGCATTTCATCGACCAGATCGCGCCGTGCCAGAAACTGCGGCGACACATTCACAAAATGGGCAAAATCGGGGGGGACGCCTTGACTCATGCGCGTGACACAGTGCTGCATCACGTTACGGATCACCTGGCGGTCGATTTCAGCCATCAGGCCGAGGCCTTCGGCCATGTCGATAAAATCCTGGGCCTCGACGATCTCGCCGGTTGCGGTTTCGATGCGCGCCAGCGCCTCATCGGCAACCGTTTGCCCGCTCTGCAAATCGACAATGACCTGCTGCGAGGCCTGCCTGACCCGGTTTTCTGCCAGCACCTGCCGCAGCAGCGCGCTGTTCCAGGGTGTGTGGGTATGCACAGCCATCCTGATCCGATCGCGGCCGTCCGCCTTGGCCCGATACAGGGCATGATCCAGCTTCTCCAGCATGGGCAGGGCTTCGCTATCGTTCGTGCCAAAGGCTGCCACACCAGCCGAAAAGCTCAATGAAATGGCGCCGACGCTGGTCTGGATAGGCGTCGAACGGGCTTGGCCGGCCAGCTGCTCCATGATGCTGGCGGCCTCTTCCATGGTGCTGCCATGCAGCACGAACAAGAATTCTTCCCCGCCCCAGCGCGCCACCCAGTCGCCTTCGCGCAGCCCCGATTCGAACCGGCGCGCCATGGCGTTCAACACCTCATCCCCCACGGCATGGCCGTAGCGATCGTTCACCATCTTGAAATGGTCGAGATCCACCAGGGCCAGCGCGAAACCATGGCCATCGCGCGGGGTGCGCGCGCTTTCCATTTGCAGGCATTCTTCCGCTGCGCGTCGGTTGGCCAGTCCGGTCAATGGATCGGTCAGTGCGATACGCTGCAGCAGGTCTTTCTGTTCGGATTGATGCAAGGCATTGCCAAGCCAGTCGGCGATCAGCCCCATGTAAGCAATATCGACCGCGTCGGGCGGCGAATCGCTACGCCTGCGCAAAAAAGCCAGCACCCAACGCGTCTCGTCGCCGACCGACACCGGAATTCCGGAGAAAGTGCGCATGCCAAACTCGGTCACCATCTGGTTGCTGGCATACAGGGGGTGCGCAGCCAGATCGGCGATATGGGAAGGCGCGCGGCTATGGTGGACAGCGTGGCACAGCGACACGTCCACGGCTTGCCTGCTACCTTCCGGAAACACTCCCAGGCGGTCGCTGACATAGCGCGCGGTGCAGTGCTCGCCAAGCTCGCCCAGCACCACCAGATCCATGTCCAGCACATCAGCCGCCATCGCCAGCATGGAACGGATGCGTTCGGCGTCAGTCAGTCCATTCTTTACGGACAATTTCCACAGCGCGTTCAGGCGATCGACATGCGCGTCGGCCTGACCGGCAAGTGAGACGGGGGTGGTTCCGTTGGCTGCCGGCATGATTGCTATCAGGGCTGATTAACCAGAAAGCCATTCTAGCCCCAATACGCGCCTTACAAATCAACCCCCCGCAAACGCTCGGCTGCCTGTTCCGGGTTAATGGTATTCACGAACAAGCCCGAACCGAGCTCAAAACCGGTTGGAATGGAAGTGCGCGGGCAGATTTCAAGATGCCAGTGGTAACTCGGCGCATGCGCATCGCGCTGGGCGTCATGGGGTACCGAATGCAGGAAAAAGTTGTACTGTGCGCCGCCGATCACGGCATCCAGTCGCGCCATGGTGCGCTTCATCACCCGCGCCAGATCAGCCATATCCTCGCCCCTCACATCGAGAAAATCGGCCTGATGCGCCAGCGGCAGGATATGCACTTCCCACTCGTAACGGCTGGCGAACGGTTTGATGGCAATAAATTTCTCGCCACGCTCGACCACGTATTGCCCGACATTGATCTTGCGCCGCACCGCGCCCGAGGTGCGATCGTAAATGGTTGCCTCGAAGGTCAGCGCCTCATCGATCAGCGCGCAAAAAATGCAGTGGTGATGTTTGGCGTAGTGCGCGGCACTGTTTTTCACTTCCGCATCGACGTTCTCCGGCACCACCGGCATCGCAATCACCTGGCTATGCGTATGGGGAATAGAGGCGCCTGCGGCCGGGCCAAAGTTCTTGAATACCAGCACATATTTGAGCCGCTCGTCCGATTCGAATAGTTGACCCATGCGCGCCTGGTAGACCCCGAACAGCGCGGCCAGATGCGATTCCGCCATTTCGTGCACGGCGATGCCGTGTTCATGATGGTCGATGATGACTTCGTGCCGGCCGTAGCCGTCTATGGTTTGTTGCAGGCCGAAATTGAAATTGGCCTGTTCGCGATCATCCCCCAGCACGGGATAAAGATTTTCCACCATACGGATCTGCCAGTCGCCCTCCGGCGGCCAGCTCAGGATCAGCGGCGGCGTCTTGTGTTCGTTGCCGCGGCAAAAGGGACAGGTCTCGACGTGCTTGCGCGTGTCGCGCGGCGCCAGCTCCTCGGCTTTTTTCGGGCGCATGCTGCGGGCGGTGGCGACCAGCACCGATTCGCTCGGCACGATGGGGTTGATGCGGATTTCGCGGACTTCGCTGGATTCTGGGATATTGGGGTCGGACATTCGGTGTCTCCTCTGGCGGCTAGCTTAAATCAGCCTGCTCGCGCCGTTGGTTCATAATTCTTATGTCCCCAGTCAGGCTTTTTATCCCTTGACAGGCTAGGGCCTTGCGTTGACGAAGCCCTGACCGGCGCAGACAATGACAATTCTTTGCGGTTTCCGGAGTATCCCCATGGACGAAAAAGCCCTGCACGACGAGCAGCGCCTCATGCGCATGATGCGCAAGACCCTCACCTCCATCGTGCGCGACACCGCACCGCGCGACGGCAACCCCAGCCCCTTGACCGAAGCCACCATCCTCGGCATCAAGGACTGTCTGGTTGTGATTTCCAGCCGCGAGACCGAGCTTTCCAGGCTGACGGGGCGCACGCTGGACGAGCGCCCGCATTTCACCGACGAAACGCCTACCAGCCACGCCGTTAAAATCAGCAGCATTCCCAAGAAGACCCACTAGGGCATGCCGCAAGCCACCAGCCTGTTCGCCGACATCGAATCGAATGTCGTCGGCACCTCTGCTGTGGTGATTTATTCGCCCTCAGGCAAGAAACGCACGCGTTTTCCAGAGGGAGTGGTTGAGGTTTACTCAAGCGAATCCGAAGCGCTCGCGCATGCTGAGCCCGAAAAGTCGCGCCATGCAGCCCTTGCCAGCGGCCCGTCGCGATCGTCCGAAGGGTTCAAGTTGTTCTATCTGGTGCGCTGGCTCGATTGAGCGCGTGCCAGACCCGCGATCCAGTCTTCGTAAACGCCTAACTTGCAGGTTTCAGCTGGCGCCGTAGACTTTGCGCCGCACCCGCTTCTTGCGCCGCATCCGCGTCGCTTCGCTCTCGGTCAACGGTGCCCGCTTCTTGCCCTCGAACGGGTTCTTACCCTCGTCTTCCTTGATCTGGATTCTGAGCGGCGTACCCTGCAAGTTGAAGGCCTTGCGGAAGCTGGCTTCCAGATAACGTTTGTAATCGTCGCGCAGACCGTCCAGCGCATTGCCGTGCAAAATGATGACTGGCGGATTCTTGCCGCCCTGGTGCGCGTAACGCGGCTTGGGCCGGAACAAACCATTCTTGGGCGGCGCGTGCTGCTCCACCGCCATTTCCAGCACCCGGGTGAGCTTGGGCGTCGACATCTTGATGAAGGCGGCGGCATGCGCGGCCTCCACATCTTTCAACAGCGTATCGAGGCCTTTGGCCTTGAGCGCCGAGATATAGTTAAAACGGGCAAAATCCAGAAAGGCCAGTTTGCGTCCGATTTCGCGCTTGATGTCGTCGCGCTGTTCAGGGCTGAGGCCATCCCATTTGTTGATTGCGACCACCAGCGCCCGCCCGGTTTCCAGCACGAAACCCGCCAGGTGCGCATCCTGTTCCGAGATGTTCTCGCGCGCATCGAGCACCAGCACCACCACGTTGGCGTCCTCGATTGCTTGCAGGGTCTTGATGACCGAGAATTTTTCGAATGTCTCGAATACCTTGCCTTTGCGCCGCACCCCGGCGGTGTCGATCAGGATGTAGGGCTTGTTGTCCCGCTCGAATTCGACATAAATCGAATCGCGCGTGGTGCCGGGCTGGTCGAACGCAATGACGCGTTCCTCGCCCACCAGCGCGTTGACCAGGGTCGACTTGCCGACGTTGGGGCGCCCCACCAGCGCAATTTTCGGGATGCCGAATTCATCGGTCTTTTCTTCCTCGGCGGAAAACGGCGCCAGCGCCTCGTCCACCAGGTCGGCGATGCCGTCGCCATGTGCACCGGAAATCGCCAGTGGCTCGCCCAGTGCCAGCTCGTGGAATTCTGCGGTGATCACCGCGCGATTCATGCCTTCGGCCTTATTGACCGCCAGCAGCACCGGGCAGGTCGCGCGGCGCAAGCGGTCGGCGATCACCTGATCCTGCGGCGTGAGGCCGCTGCGCGCATCGACCATGAAAATAATGGCATCGGCCTCGTCGATGGCCTGGAGCGTCTGACGCGCCATTTCGGCCATGATGCCTTCCTTGGCCACAGGTTCCAGACCGCCGGTGTCCACGACCAGATAAGGTTTGTCGCCGATACGCCCACGCCCGTAATGACGGTCGCGCGTCATCCCCGGCATGTCGTGCACCAGCGCGTCACGTGTGCCGGTGAGCCGGTTGAACAAAGTGGACTTGCCGACGTTGGGACGCCCGACAAGAACCAGAGTGGGAAGCATGTTTATCCTTGCTGCAAGCCGGCAAAACCGGCTCACCGTTTACTTACTTGAGTCTGAAAGCAACCACGCTGCCTTGGATCGTCTGCACAGCAAAACCCGGACCAATGTCGGCCGGGGCTGCGCGCACACCGCTATCGACCTTGGCCCGTGCGACAAAACTGCCATCCTCGGTCGATAGCACATGCACGACACCCTCGCCGTCCGCCACCACCACCCAGTCGCCAAACGCCAGGGGCGCAGTTACCTGCCGGCGAGCCAGCTTGTCCTGACGCCAGCCGGCACGACCGCTAGCTTTGTCATAGGCGGTGACGGCATCCTTGTCGTCGGTCACGTAGACATTGATCGCGTCCATCGCCAGCCCGCTATTGCTGGAGGTGTCGCGCGTCCACAACAGGGTGCCCTTGCTGCGGTCGAAACAGGCCACTCGCCCTTGGTAGGCTACCGCGCACACTTGGCGGTCGTCCACTGCCGGACTGCCCATCACATCCGCAACCCGTTCGAGCTCGGTCGCTCCGCGCGGCAAGGCCACTGTGGCCTCCCACAGCTGTGCACCGTTGGCAGCATTCAGCGCAACCAGCTTCCCGCCGGGGAACCCGATATAAAGCTCGCCATCACGGGTGGACATGCCGCCCGATCCACGCAAGCTCAGCGCGGGCAGGTTACGGGTATACAACCACTTGCGGCTACCGTCAGTTGCAGACAGGCCATGCACACGGCCATCGCCCGTACGTGCAATGACCGTATCAGCCACCACCAGCAATTGCCCGGTGACCTCGCTCGACAAGCCCGCCCGCCAGCGTGTCTGACCGCTGGCCCGATCCAGTGCCAGCAGCTCGCCTTTCGCGCCGCCCACCAGAACCAGCGTTTCACCGGCCCCCACCCCGGCCGACAGCTTCACACCGGAATCGGCCCACCACAGCGTTTTTCCAGTTGCCACAGCAATCCGCACCACCCGTTCACCGCCTGCGGCAAAAACATCGTCACCCTCGGCCTGCGGATGAAACAAATATCCTGCCGCGTCGCCGGCATTGCCTTTCCAGATTTCAGCCAATGCGACGGACGGCTTGAACTCAACCAGCGCAGCAGGGTTGGGCTTCGCCGGAGTGGAACCCAACCAGCCCCCAACCGTGCCGCTCATTGAGTCGACCGTGCTGCATCCCGACAGGGCCAACGCCAAGACAGCCACCAACAGATGAATTTTCACTTGCCCCCTCCTCCCAGCGCATCGAGTTTCAGCTCGACAATATTACGGTAAGGGTTATCCACTTCCATCTTCCCGAATGCTGCCTGATAAGCCTGACGCGCTTCGGAAGGCTTGCCCTGCGCCAGCAGCACGTCTCCCTTCAAATCATGAAAGCGAAATGCGAAAGCGTCACTATGGCTGGCAGACAGGGTTTTCAATGCCGCATCGAACTGATCCTGATCGAGTTGAACGCCGGCCAGCCGCAGACGTGCCAGATCCCTCAGCGCGGGCTCCTTGCTATTGGCAATCGCCCACTCCAGCTGGTTTTGCGCGCTTTTAAGATCCTTTATGCCGACGTTCAATTTGGCCAGCAACAAAGCTGCGCGCGGCGCGTATGCTGTGCCCTTGTACTGATCGATCAACATCGCTCCGGCATCGCGCGCGGCTTTGGTGTCATTGGCCATCAATGATTGAGTGAGTGTTGCATAGACCGTGGCCGCCTCAAGGCTTTGCGTCATCACACGATTCTGCCAATAGCGCCAGCCCGCCGCCAGAGCGATAACCACGGCCAGCCCGATCATGACCAGATTGCCCCAGCGTTTCCACCAGGCCTTCAGTTCGTCCAGCCGTTCCTGTTCATCGAGATCGTAGGTTGCCATCGTCGTGCTATGCCTTTTATATTGCTGTCTGTTTTAAAACGTTGATTGCCAGAGCCAATTCAACGCGGGTTTGTTCTGCCGTACCGCGCAGTGGTTTCAGCGTAACCTGCTGCACCATGGCCTCATCATCGCCAATGATGAGCGCAAAGCGTGCACGACTGGCATCGGCTTTTTTCATTTGCGACTTGAAGCTGCCGCCGCCGCAATGCAGTACAGCAGCCAGACCGGAACTGCGCAGCGCACTCGCAACCTGCCAGGCATACGCCTGCGCCGCTTCGCCGGCGTGAACAATATACGCATCCGGAACGGCTGTTGCCAGCGGCGTGCCGGCCACTTCCATCAACGACAGCAGCCGCTCGATGCCCATGGCAAAACCGGCTGCCGGCGCCGGCTTGCCACCCAACTGCTCGATCAGGCCATCGTAACGTCCGCCTGCACACACTGTGCCCTGCGCGCCAAGCTGGTCGGTCACCCATTCGAACACGGTGCGATTGTAGTAGTCGAGCCCACGCACCAGACGCGGGTTGATCTCGTAGGCGATACCGTTGGCGCGCAACAGGCCCTGCAGCGCGTCGAAATGCGCCAGCGCCGCGTCGTCGAGCTCGTCCATCAGCTTCGGCGCTGCATCGTTGAGCGCCTGCATTGCCGGGTTCTTGCTGTCGAGAATGCGCAGCGGGTTGCTGTGCAGGCGCCGCTTCGAATCCTCGTCGAGCGCATCCTGATGCGCCTCGAAATAGGCGATCAGCTTCGCGCGATGGCGATGGCGCGACTCGATGTCGCCCAGCGTGTTGATCTGCAGCGTCGGCGCGATGCCGAGCGCACGCCAGAGGTCGGCGCACATCACGATCAGTTCGGCGTCGACGTCCGGCCCGGCAAAGCCGAGCGCTTCGACGCCGACCTGGTGAAACTGCCGGTAGCGTCCCTTTTGCGGACGTTCGTGGCGGAACATCGGCCCGGTGTACCACAGGCGCTTGCCGCCGTCATACAGCAAGTTGTGCTGGATCACCGCGCGCACCGAGGACGCCGTGCCTTCCGGACGTAGCGCCAGCGACTCGCCGTTGAGCTCGTCGACGAAGGTGTACATCTCCTTTTCGACGATGTCGGTGACCTCGCCGATGGCACGCTTGAACAGGCCGGTGTGCTCGAGGATCGGCGTGCGCATCTCGCGGTAACCGTAGCGCCGCAGCCAGTCGCGCACGATCGCCTCGAAGGCCTGCCAGGTGTCGGTGACATCGGGCAGGCAGTCGTTCATGCCGCGCACGGATTGGATGTTGTTGCTCATATTCTAAAAATCGTTTTTGTCCGCGAAGGACGCGAAGTAAAAATCAAGAAAAACAGGTTTTGGCTTTCTTCGCGTTTCTTCGCGTCCTTCGCGGATAAATGTTTTTTCAACGCCCATATCGCCGCCGCACATAATCTTCGACGATCACCTGGAAATCGGCGGCGATGCGGTCGCCCTTCAGCGTGACGGTCTTCTCGCCGTCGACGTATACCGGCGCGACCGGCACTTCGCCGGTGCCGGGCAGCGAGATGCCGATGTTGGCATGCTTGGATTCGCCGGGGCCGTTGACCACGCAACCCATCACCGCCACCTGCATGGATTCGACGCCGGGATACTGGCTGCGCCAGACCGGCATCTGGTTGCGCAGATAGGTTTCGATGTCCTGCGCCAGTTCCTGGAACACGGTCGAAGTGGTGCGGCCGCAGCCGGGACAGGCGGTGACCTGCGGGGTGAACGCGCGCAGGCCCAGCGCCTGCAGGATTTCCTGTCCGACACGCACTTCCTGCGTGCGCTCGCCGCCCGGCTCGGGCGTCAAGGAGATTCGTATCGTGTCGCCGATGCCTTCCTGCAGCAGCACCGCCAGCGCGGCGGTCGAGGCGACGATGCCCTTCGAGCCCATGCCGGCCTCGGTCAGCCCCAGGTGCAGCGGATAGTCGCACTGCGACGCGAGATCGCGGTAGACCGAAATCAGATCCTGCACCCGGCTCATCTTGCACGACAGGATGATCTTGTCGCCGCCCAGGCCGAGTTCCTCGGCCTTTTTCGCCGATTCCAGCGCGGAGGCCACCATGGCGCGGCGCATCACCACCTCGGCGTCTTCCGGCTGCGCGAGACGTGCATTGTCGTCCATCATGCGCACCGCCAGCGCCTGGTCGAGGCTGCCCCAGTTGACGCCGATGCGCACCGGTTTGTCGTATTTGCAAGCCACTTCGATCAGGGTCGCAAACTGCTCGTCGCGCTTGTTGCCACGGCCGATGTTGCCGGGGTTGATGCGCAGTTTGGCGAGCGCCTGTGCGCACTCCGGCACCTGGGTCAGGAGCTTGTGGCCGTTGAAGTGGAAGTCGCCGATCAACGGCACGCGACAGCCCAGCACATCCAGGCGTTCACGGATAAGCGGCACCGCAGCGGCGGCTTCGAGCGTATTGACGGTGAGCCGCACCAGTTCCGAGCCGGCATCGGCGAGCGCCTGCACCTGACGTACGGTACCCGCAACATCGACAGTATCGGTATTGGTCATCGATTGCACCACGACGGGCGCGTCGCCTCCGACCAGCACCTGGCCGATCCGCACTTGGCGAGTGGTACGACGAACAATCCGGGACATCATTCTTCCAGCGTGGTTATTCTTCAAAAAAGGGCTACTCTTCAAACCTGAGTTTGGCAACCGCCACCTTGGTGAAAGGCTTGAGGTCGACGGGACGGCCATTGTAGGTCATGCGCACCTGTGCAGCGTTGCCAATCACCAGGTCAAACGGTGGCTGGTCGCGAATATCGATACTGCTGCCTGCCAGATTGAGCTGACTATGCAGCACACGGCCATCGACAGCCTTGATCTCGACCCAGGACTCCGCCCCGAACTCAAGTCTCAGCACACCACCAGACGGCACGTCTGCAAGCACCGTGGACACGGGCTCGGAAGCCGGGGGGCTGCTCACGTCAGCCTGATCCGTAACAGGCCGGGCAGGCTGTACCGCCTCTTCCGTCGACTTCCTGGAAGTTTCCGTCGCCGCGATAGTCACCGGGGCTATTTGCTCGGTGGAAGGAATCTTGCTGATCAACTCGTCTTCACCTTCGTTGAGCCACCAGTACATCGCCACCGGTGTCACCGTCAGCACCAGCAAGACAAACAGCAACAGAATCAACCAGGGAGAGCTCCACCAGAAACGATGCAGCGGCGCCTCTGGATGGCGAACCGCTGGTGCCGGTGCCGCGGTCAGCCCTTCCATGCGAGCCAGCAACCCATCCGGAGCCAACCCCAACAGGCGTGCGTAATTGCGCACGAATCCACGCGCAAAAACAGGTTGGCCGAGCCCCTCGAAATCATCCGATTCCATCGCCTCAATCTGGCGCTGCATCAACCTCAACCGAACGGCCACATCCTCAGTCTTGAGAGACTGTGTTTCCCTTGCCTCACGCAATATCTGGCCGATCGAAGGCAGTTGCACGCCCGGGACTTGTTCGTCCTCGCTCATTCGAATTGGCCACCCAACAGCAGCCGGGCCTCATTCGAATCGGGAAAGCGCTTGCGCAACTGAAGGCCATAAGCTGCCTCCTGTGCACGATCACCCAATTTGCGCTCGATCCGCACGCCTAGCCACAGGCTCTCCAAGGTCGGCGGCGCCAATTCGGCATGGCGCGCAAGCAGGCGCTGCGCCTCCACGATGCGGCCCTGACGGAAATGCAGACCAGCCAGCTTCAGGATCGTGTTGGCGTTGTCGGGTTGCAGCTTGAGCGACTTCAGCAGATTGGCTTCAGCCAGCGGGAGATCGCCTTTCATTTCCGCGCACTGTCCGGCATTGGCCATAGCCTGTTCAGGATAGGCATACAACGGGTTGCGCAAAGCAATACTGAACTGTTCCAGTCCGTCGTCGTAACGACCACGGGTGCAGAGGAACCAGCCGTAGTTATTGCGTGTCACGGAATCACTGCGATCCAGCCCGATGGCACGACGAAAATTCTCTTCGGCCAGCTTGTCTTCGGCCAGTTCCATGTAGATCAGACCGTAAATGTTATAGGCCGGTCCAAACTGGTTATCCGCGATGATGGCCTTGCGCAACTCGTCCAGCGCGACCTTGTACTGCGCGCGGGCCAGATAGGCGCTGGCCAGATCGGTGAAGGCGCGCGCGCGTTGACGGCTTTCGCTATCAGCCTGCGTGTTGGCGACCCCGCTCTCGCCCGCAGGCTGACCCGCGCAGCCGGCCAGCAAGGCCGCTACCACCAGTATCCATCTCTTCACGCTGCCTCCTTGTGCATTCGCTTCATCACGCGACCGCTCTTGTCGGCCACCTTGCCCGCCAACTGGCCGCAGGCCGCGTCGATGTCGCCGCCGCGCGTCTTGCGCGTGGTGACCACATAACCCGCATCCTGCAGGATCTGGCGAAATACCCGAATCGATTCGGTACGCGGTTTCTCATAACCGGAATCCGGGAAGGGATTGAACGGGATGAGGTTGAACTTGCACGGCACCTCGCGCGTCAGCTCGATCAGCTGGCGCGCATGCTCGGGTTGGTCGTTCACGCCGGCCAGCATCACATATTCGAAGGTGATGAAGTCGCGCGGCGCATGCACCAGATAGCGCCGACATGCTGCCATCAGTTCGCGTAACGGATATTTCTTGTTGATCGGCACGATCTGGTCGCGCAACGCATCGTTGGGCGCGTGCAGGCTCACCGCCAGCGCCACCGGGCAACGCTCGGCCAGCCGGTCCATCGCCGGCACCAGGCCGGAGGTCGACACCGTCACCCGCCGTCGCGACAGGCCATAGGCGTGATCGTCGAGCATGATGCCGAGTGCGGTCACCACGTTCTCGAAGTTCGCCAGCGGCTCGCCCATCCCCATCATCACCACGTTGGTCACCGGCCGCTCGGAGATTTCACCTGCGCCTTGATTGGGCTCGCTGTGATTGAGCACGGTCCGGTTCGGTTCGGTCTTCAGGCTGTGATGCGCCACCCACAACTGGCCGATGATTTCGGCCACCGTCAGATTGCGGTTGAAGCCCTGGCGCCCGGTCGAACAAAAGGTGCATTCCAGCGCGCAGCCGACCTGCGACGACACGCACAGGGTGCCGCGGTCTTCCTCGGGAATGAACACGGTTTCGATGCCATTGGCGACGCCGACATCGAACAGCCATTTGCGGGTGCCATCGGTCGAGGTGTGCGCGTAATTGATCGCAGGCGCCTGCACCACCGCCTGCTGCTGCAACTTCTCGCGCAGGCTTTTGGCGATGTCGGTCATCTGCGCGAAGTCGGCCACCCCGGACTGGTGTATCCAGTGGAACACCTGGCGGGCGCGAAACGGCTTTTCGCCGAGTTCGCCGAACCAGGCGGTCAGTCCTTCAAGGTCGAAATCGAGCAGATTCTGCGGCATGCGAACGTGCTTAACGGCCGGCGTAGACTTCGCAGGCGGGGAAGAAATACGCGATTTCGATCGCGGCGGTTTCCGGTGCGTCGGAGCCATGCACGGCGTTGGCATCGATGCTCTCGGCGAAGTCGGCGCGAATGGTGCCGGCCTCGGCCTTCTTCGGGTCGGTCGCGCCCATCAGTGCGCGGTTCTTCGCAATTGCGTCCTCGCCTTCCAGCACCTGCAGTACCACCGGGCCCGAAATCATGAACTCGACCAGATCCTTGAAGAAGGGACGCTCACGGTGCACGGCGTAAAAACCCTCGGCTTCCTGGCGCGACAGATGCTTCATCCTGGATGCCACCACTTTGAGGCCATTGGACTCGAAGCGGCTAACGATCTTACCGATCACGTTTTTGGCGACGGCATCGGGTTTGATGATGGAAAAAGTGCGCTGGACAGCCATGTAGATGCTCCAAAAATAAAATGAGAAAAACGATCAAAAAACCATGAAAATCAGCCCGCTAGGATAGCACGCCCCGCCCGCGGCTGTCTCGCCCGGCCACCAGGCAACAGGATCGGCAGCCTGTTACCGCAACGCCAGACTGGTTGCCGATTTTACTGCTCGATACGTGGCAACACCCCAAGGTCACCGGGCGCGGCGAGCAAATCGACATCAAAACCGATTCCTGCCGCCCACGCCAACCGGCCGTCACACCACAACAGCGGCAATCTCCCACGCTGCCAAGGCGGAATCGCGTGCTCCTGCAACAGATTTTTCAGACTGCGACGGGGGCCGTTCGCGTGCAGCCGCAAGCGCTCCCCTCCCTGTCGCACCCCTAGCAAGACCTCGCCATCCTTCAGCGCGTCGTACCTCAGTCCCGCCCCGATCACCGCATCAAAATGGACATGGGCCCCTGCTGCCGGTAGCCAAAGCACCGGCTCGCCCTGCCAACGAACCGGTGCAACCGGAGTGGCGCCCACCGGCGCCAGATAGGCGCCGCCGCGGAAGCGCCACACAGCCACCTGCCCCAGCCTGACGCATACGCGCGCATCGTCTTTCGCTTCCAGCAATTGATGCAAGGCTTCGTTCAGCCGGCGCGCGCTGGGCATTGGCTGGTCGTGCAGTTCAATGAAGTAACGCAGCAGATTGCGCGCCCGCGAAAACGTCAGGTGCGCCAGCGCATTGCAATCAAGCCGGTCGCCAGCAATGGCCTCAACAGCATCCATCTGGGCCAGTTCGTCCAGCAATCCGGCAGCATCAGCCTGCAAAGCGGCTGCGCGCGCAAGGGTCAGGTCACAGCCAGGGAAATGTGTCGCCAGCAAGGGCATCACTTGCTGGCGCAGCGCATTGCGGCGATAGCGCGCATCCCGATTGCTTTCGTCATCCACCCAGACCAAAGCATGTGCGTGCGCATAATCCAGAATCCCGGCTCGCGGCACCTCCAGCATCGGTCGCAATTGCGCCGCATGCCACCCCGGCCGGTGTTGAAGTTCAGCCATCGCGGCCAGGCCTTTCGGCCCGGCGCCACGCAGCAACTGCAGCAAAAGTGTCTCGGCCTGGTCATTCTGATGATGTGCGGTGAGCAGAAAATCCGCGTCCAGACCGGCAAAAACACGCTGACGCTCACGCCGCGCAGCGGCCTCGATGCCCGCTGCATCGTCAAGCGCAATCTCTACATGATGAATGTTTAATTCAAGCGCATGCGATGCACACAGCTGCGTGCAAAAGGCCGCCCAATCATCGGCGTGGGCGGACAAACCGTGGTGTACATGCACAGCCTGAAGCGTAAAAGGAAGTTGATCACGACGCTGCGCCAGCAGGGCGTGCAGCAGAACCACCGAATCAAGTCCACCCGAGAGCCCCAGCACCAGCCGCGCATGCGGTGGGACGTGGCGGGCCAGACTGTCCGCCACGTTTGCGGCAACACGCTTACTTGGCAGGGGTTTCCTTGAAGCTGCCATATGCCCGCAAACGCTGGTAACGCGCTGCCAGCAGGGCGTCTAGCGAGGGCTTCCGCAATTCGGCCAAGGTGTCGGTGAGTGCGCGACGCATCGACTGGAACAGGGTATCCCAATCACGCTGCGCGCCGCCCAGCGGCTCTTCGACGATACGATCTATCAGCCCGTTGGCTTTCAACCGGTCGGCGGTAATTCCCAGGGTTTCTGCGGCGACCGAGGCCTTGTCAGCGCTTTTCCATAGAATCGAAGCGCAGCCTTCTGGCGAGATCACTGAATACGTGGAATATTGCAGAATCAACGTTCGATCGCCAACCCCGATCGCCAGCGCGCCACCCGAACCGCCTTCACCAACGATGGTGCAGATGATCGGGGTTTGCAGTTCGGCCATCACGTACAGGTTACGTGCGATCGCCTCGGACTGGCCGCGTTCTTCGGCACCGATGCCGGGGTAAGCACCCGGGGTGTCGATAAAGGTAAAAATCGGGATGCGGAATTTTTCAGCCAGGCGCATCAGCCGCAGGGCCTTGCGGTAACCTTCCGGGCGCGGCATGCCAAAATTACGATAAATTTTTTCTTTGGTATCGCGGCCTTTCTGATGACCGATCACCATCACCGGCTCGCCATTGAAGCGCGCCATACCGCCCACAATTGCAGCATCGTCGGCATAAGCCCGATCGCCATGCAGTTCGGCGAAATCGGTGAATAACCCCTGCACGTAATCAAGCGTATAAGGCCGCTGCGGGTGACGGGCCACCTGTGACACCTGCCACGCATTGAGCTTGGCATAAATATCCCGGGTCAAAGCCTGACTTTTCTTTTGCAGACGGCGGATTTCTTCCGAAATATCCAGCGCAGAGTCATCCTGCACAAATCGCAGTTCTTCGATTTTGGCTTCGAGCTCCGCGATCGGCTGCTCAAAGTCGAGGAAGGTGGTTTTCATCGGTGATCTTCGTCAAGCTGCATACAAACAGGTCATGCCGGGGATTTTAACAGTCCGGCAACGCCCTATGCTGTTAATGATGGTGATGGCCGTGGGCGCCATGCGCATGGCGATGTTCGACTTCATCCGGCGTGGCGGCGCGCACCTCGGCGACAACACACTGGAAATGCACAGCCTGTCCGGCATAGGGATGGTTGCCATCAACCACCACCTTGTCCTCTGCAACATCGGTAACGGTGTAGAGCATTTCCTCGCTGCCGTCGACCGGAGAGCCGACGAACTGCATGCCGACCTCGATGTCGTCGGGAAAGGCATCGCGCTGCTCCAGACGCACCAGTTCATCTTCGTACTCGCCGAAGGCATCGGCAGGCTGCAGCTTGAGGTCGACCTTGTCGCCTACCGCCTTGCCCTCAAGCGCCTGTTCCACCATCGGGAAAATGTTGTCGTAACCGCCATGCAGGTAACTTACAGGCTCATCACTCTCTTCGAGCAGTTTGCCGTCCAGGTCACGGACGATATAGGTGATGGTAACGACGGTATTTTTACCGATATTCAATTGAGTTCCCCTTTGCTCATTAAAGCAACCAGTTGAAGCACTTCCGCCGCATGGCCACGGCTGGAAACGCCATACAGGGCATGACGGATGATGCCCTGTTTGTCGATGATGAATGTGGATCGGACCATGCTTTTACGCATAACCCCGTCCACTTCCTTGTCTTGCAATACGCCATAGGCGTTGCTGGTCGCCTGCTCCTTGTCGGCGAGCAGACGCACACTGATACCGTGTTTGTCGCGAAATTCACCATGCTTGATACAGTCATCGCGCGACACGCCAAGCACGGTCGCCCCAAACTTGGCAAAATCCTTTTCAAGTTCGGAAAACTCGATCGCCTCGGTAGTGCAGCCCGGCGTATCGTCACGCACGTAAAAGTAAAGCACCAGGGTCTTCCCCCGGAACTGGGACAAATCGACGATATTCATGTCCGCATCCGGGTTGGAAAAGTCCGGCGCACGATCTCCTGCCTTGAGCATGGGTGACTCCACCACGTATTTTTCGGCTGCATTCTAACAGGGGGCACCCCGTCGCATCGTTATAATTCTTCTCATGATGACAAATCTGCTTGGGGGCTTGAGCCCCACCCGTTTCCTGAACGAAGTCTGGCACAAGCGTCCGCTTCTGATCCGCAATGCCGTTCCGGGATTTGACGGCCTTCTGTCCCCGGCCGAAATGCGGGGACTGGCCTGCCGCGAAGATGTCGAATCGCGGCTGATCCAGGGCAGCGGCAAACGCTGGCAACTGGATCACGGACCATTCAAAAAAAATGACTTCAAGCGTCTGCCGAAAACCGAGTGGACGCTGCTGGTGCAATCGCTCAACCATTTCCTGCCAGAAGCCGATGAGTTGCTGGCACGTTTCAATTTTATCCCTCACGCCCGACTCGACGACCTGATGGTGAGTTTCGCGGTTCCCGGTGGCAGCGTAGGCCCCCATTTCGACTCGTATGACGTCTTCCTGCTTCAAGGCCAGGGGCATCGCCGCTGGCAAATCAGCACACAAACCGACTTGGCGATCCTTGATGACGCGCCGCTCAGAATCCTCCGCCATTTCATGCCTGAGGACGAATGGATACTCGGCCCCGGCGACATGCTTTACCTGCCCCCGCATGTTGCACATTACGGCACGGCCGAAGATGCCTGCATGACTTACTCAATTGGCTTTCGCGCACCGACAACCGAAGAGCTGGCCCACGGTTTCCTGATGCACTTGCAAGACACGCTCAAACTCGAAGGACGCTACGCCGATCCCGATCTGCGCTTGCAAAACCACCCTGGCCAAATCAGCCGGGCAATGCTTGACCAGATCGAAAAGATGGTCGCACGCATCAAATGGAGCAGGCGCGATATCGTCGAGTTTGCAGGGCGCTATCTGTCCGAGCCCAAGCCAAATGTGTTTTTCGACGCACCTGACACACCGGTCAGCCGCGCCGCCTTCAATAAACAGGCCAAAAAAACCGGCGTCCTCCTCAACCCCAAAACCCGCCTGTTGTTTGCCGGCGATCGTTTTTACATCAATGGCGAAGCATTCACGCCCGAACCCGACGAGTCGGCCGCGCTGAAGCAGTTGGCGGATCAGCGGCGTCTTGTCTCGCCCCCCCCTGCCGCCCTGTGCGAGCGCCTTTACTGCTGGTATGAAGCCGGCTGGCTGGAGACCGACGTCCCATGAGTACCATTGAAACCCCAAGCGAATTCCGTGCCGCTTTCGACACACTGCTTGCCGATACGTCTCGCCTTCTGCGTATATACGATCGCGATCTGAGCATGTTCGATATCGACCTTGCTCCCCGCCATGCGGCCCTGCGCGCGCTATGCGTAGCCGGGGGCGGCCGCCGAATCGAACTGCTGCTGGATGACATCAGCAGCGTGGCCCGTACCCACCCTCGCCTGATGCGGTTGGTGCGGGATTTTAGTCACGTCCTCGAAATTCGCCAGGCCGATTCAGATGCACCGCGACCTGAACAGGCCTTTGTTCTGGCCGATCATCGAGGCGTGCTGGTGCGCGTCGACAAGGCGGCAATACCCGGCATCCTGAATCTGAACGACCCCGGCCGCGCCAACTTGCTGAATCAGAGCTTCGAGGGCATGTGGCAACGTTCCCCGGCCAGTGTGTCGGCGAGCACATCCGGTTTGTAAACGCTAGAGCCGACTCAACCACTCCAGCTCTGGTTCACTGAATCCTGCCAGACGGCGCGCCGCCAGATTGAAAGGTGGCTTCAATGGCGGCGCATCGTAGTCGATCAGCAATTGGCGAAACGTCACCTCGGGGTCCAGCCCGCGCGCTGCACACAACCAGCAGAACCAGCGACTGCCAATGGCAACGTGACCGATCTCGTCACGTTCAATGACGCCAAGAATATCGATCATGCGCGTGTCATTGACCGCCCTGAGTTTTTCAACGATCAGCGGAGTGGCGTCAAGCCCGCGCGCCTCCAGTACGCGTGGCACCAGCGCCATGCGCACCAGTGGATCGTGTGCGGTTTTTAATGCCATGTCCCACAGGCCATTGTGCGCAGGAAAGTCGCCATAAGCGTAGCCCAGCGTTGCCAGATGAGTGTTCAGCAAGTCGAAATGTTGCGCCTCTTCGGCCGCCACACGCAGCCATTCGGCGTAATACGCGACGGGCATGCCGGAAAAACGGTGGGCGGCATCAAGTGCCAGATTGATGGCGTTGAATTCAATATGGGCCAGCGCATGGATGAGTGCGGCGCGTCCGGGAAGGGAGTCTGCGCGGCGGCGCGGCACTTTCTGCGGTGAAACCAGACCGGGTTTTTCCGGCCGCCCGGGCAAGTCGATGGGGCTGCGAATCATCTCGACCGCCGGATCGACTCTCCCAGCCAACCAATCGGCCTGGAGTACGTGTACACACGCCGCCTTGATAGCAGGTTGGCTGGCAAGCAGACACTCGGCCAAGCGCTGAGGCAATGAATTCAGCGCCGCTCCACCCACCGGATGCCCGCAAGTGCGATGGTCAGAAAAATAAGCAACGGCAGCATCGAGACAATGACGACCGGCCAGTCATTCAGAAGACCAAGGTGACCAAACAGCCGGCTCAAGAGATGAAAACCGAGCCCCGCCAGAATGCCGATAAAAATTTTGCCGCTGGTGCCACCCGAGCGTGGCCCCTGAAGCGCAAAGGGCATGACGATCAACATCATGATCGGTATGACAAAAGGCGAAAGGAATTTTGACCAAAGGGCCAGCTCATAACGGCTGGCCTTCTGATTATTTTCCTTCAGGTGCGACACATAGCGCCACAGGGTGCGAGCCGACATTTTTTCCGGTGCGACCAGCAACACGTTAAGGATGTCGGGTGTCAGCACCGACTGCCAGCCCAGGTGCTCGCGATGTTCAGCGCGAACACCCTCCGCGCCGAAGTGTGTTTCCATGACCTGTTGCAGATCCCACATCTGACTGCCTCGCCAGTTGGCCTGCGCAGCGGCACGGATCGAATCCAGCCGCCCGTCGGCATCGAAACCGTAAATCTCGATGCCGCGCAAGGTGTTGTCCGGCATCACTTCACGCACATTGATGAAGGTACTGCCATCCTTGACCCACAATCCGGAACGAAACTGCTGAGCCACCACCGATCGCGTGGCAGACAGTTTATAGCGTTGCGCCGCCTGTTCCGACCATGGTGCAACGAACTCCCCAAGCGACAACATCAGCAACGAGAGCAGGATGCCGATCACACTGAAATAACCCGCCACACGCCAGCTTGACAGGCCCGATACGCGCATCACGGCATACTCCGAATTCGCAACCAGGCGCGACAAGGCAAACAACGTACCGATCAACGCAGCCACCGGCATGATTTCGTACAAATGTCCCGGCAGGCTCAACAGCACCACAACAGCAGCCTGTCCCATGCCGTAATCGTTACGCCCCAGACTGCCGAGCTCCTGCATGACGTCAAAGAAAGCGAATAGCACCATCAGCGCCAGCAGCACGAAGCCGGACGAAACCAGTACCTGGCTGGACAGATAGCGCGCAAGCAGGCTCATGGCTGCCACCAACGCGTGCCATGCTGCCGCGTTCGGTAAAAGAACAGGGCAATCACCACAAGCAACATCAGCAAATGTGAAGCCAGCATGCCAACCCAAGGATTGAGTTTGTCCTGTGCCACCCAGGCCTGCGACAGCGAAAGCAAATTGTTGTAAACAAAGTACAGCAGTAGTGCGCTCACCAGCCCGTAGGAATTGCGGGCGCGATTGTTGACAAAGCTGAGCGGGATCGCCATCACGGCAAGCACCAGCGCAGAAAACGGCACCCCGATCCGCCACAACAATTCGGCGCGCGCGGGTGGCGAAGCATCGGCCAGCAGACGGTTGATCGGGGCATGGCGAATACCCGCCTCCCGGCTTTCTACCGATACCGGATTGAGACGCATCCAGTAACGCTCGAACTGCACGACGCGATAGTCAAGCTGGCCAGGCGTTCCTTCGTAACGGCGCCCTTCCTTGAACACAAGATAACGCGAGCCATCGGACAATTCGGTGTGACTACCTTCACGTGCCACCACCAGACCGAGCTGGCCATCGATACGCGACTGCATGAACACGTTGCGCACAATACCGGTCAATGGATTGAGCGACTCCACGTAATAGACGCGCTGGCTGGAGCTGGATTCGGCAAACAGGCCTGGCGCGATCAACGAGCTTTCACTTCGGCTCTTCAATTCCTGTCGATATTCGTTTTTCTTGGTTTGCATCCACGGATTGAGCACCAGTGTCAGTAGCAGGATAACCAGCGTAAATGGCACGGCAAATGCCAATACGGGCCGCAGCCATTGCGTGAGCGACAGTCCGGCATTGAACCAGATGACCATTTCACTGTCTCGCCACATGCGCGACAAAGGCAGCAATACGCCGGCAAACAGCGCAATCGTCATCAGAACCGGCAAAAAGTACAGCAACGAGAACCCAAGGAAGGCCAGCACAGCCTCGTTGGCGAGCTCGCCGCGCGCCACATCACCCAGCAAACGAATGAACAGCACCACCAGTGAAATCGCAGCCAGCACCGTCAGCACTGCCCCGGTAGTAAGCCCCATTTCACGGGTCAGTGCGCGACGGTAAATCATTGGGCCATCCGGGAAATATTCAGGACATGAACGGACTTTTGACATTCCACCGCGCTCACGCCAATAATCGCCCCATCGGCAATACCTTCCATCGGCGCGATTGTCCAACTGGCCACGCCCGATGGCAGCGCAGGGACAAATTGTATTTTTTTGAGCACAGACATGGAAAACAAGAAAATCGATCTTGAATTTAGCATAAAAAGCGGTGCGCCCGAAAAGCAGCGCACCGCCTGTGTCGTGGTTGGCGTGTTCGAAAACCGCAAGCTCTCAGCGCCCGCCATCGATATCGACCGCGCCAGCGATGGCTACTTGTCCGAGATCCTGCGTGGCGGCGACCTGGAAGGCAAGACCGGTAGCACGCTGCTGCTGCACAAAGTACCCCACATCCTGGCCGACCGCGTGCTTTTGGTCGGTCTTGGCAAGGAACGGGATTTTCACGAAAAAGCCTACCGCGATGCCATCATGTGCGCCGCCAAGACCCTGCGTGACACCGGATCGATGGAAGCCGTCATCACGCTTTCCGAAATTCCGGTGAAAAAACGCGATGTCACCTGGAACATCGAACAGGCCGTAATCAGCGCCCACGATGCGCTGTACCGTTTCGACCACATGAAGAGCAAGCCAGGCGAGGCCCGCCGCCCCCTCAAACGTGTGACGTTTTCAGTATCCCGGCGCGGCGAGTTGAAATTCGGCGAGACCGGTCTGGCACGCGGTTTGGCCATTGCCCACGGTGTTCACCTCGCCAAGGACCTGGGCAATACACCGTCCAACATCTGCACGCCGGAATACCTGGCCAACCAGGCCAGAAAAGTAGCCAAGGCCCACGGCTTCGGCTGCGAAATCCTCGATTACGCCGCCTGCAGCAAACTCGGCATGGGCTCCTTCCTGTCAGTCGGGAAAGGCAGCGACAAGCCACCGCGCTTCATTGTGCTCAAGCATGAAGGCGGCAAAAAAGGCGACAGGCCCGTCGTGCTGGTTGGCAAAGCGGTCACCTTTGACGCTGGCGGCATTTCGCTTAAGCCGCCCGCCGAAATGGATGAAATGAACTACGACATGAGTGGCGGCGGCGCAGTCATCGGTGCCTTCCGCGCCATTGGAGAACTGGGGCTGGCCCTCAACGTCGTCGGCCTCATCCCTGCCTGCGAAAACATGCCCGATGCGAGCGCGAACAAACCGGGCGACATCGTCAAATCAATGTCCGGCCAGACCATCGAGATTCTCAATACCGATGCCGAAGGCCGTCTCATCCTGTGCGATGCGCTGACCTACGCCGAACGTTTCGAACCTGATGCCGTAATCGATCTGGCTACGCTTACCGGCGCCTGCGTAATCGCTCTGGGCGCGCACCCCAGCGCGCTATTCAGCAACCATGACCCGCTGGCCCGTGAAATCGAGCACGCCGCCGACCACGCGTGGGATCGCGTTTGGCGCATGCCGCTGTGGGACGACTATCAGGATCAGCTGAAAAGCAGCCTAGCCGACATGGCCAACATTGGCGGGCGTCCTGCCGGCTCAATTACCGCAGCCTGCTTCCTGTCGCGCTTCGCCAAGAAATACCACTGGGCTCACCTCGATATCGCTGGCACGGCATGGAAAGGGGGCCGCGAGAAAGGCTCAACCGGACGCCCTGTTCCATTACTCGTGAATTTCCTGCTGAACCGTGCGGCAAAGTGACTGAGGTCATCTTTTACACCTTTGCCGGCAACCCGCTGGATGTCGCCCGCCGCATCGCCGCCAAGGCACACGGCCAAGGTAAACAGGTCATGATTTACGCGCCTGATACCGCCACCGCGGACGCCATTGACCGCATGCTGTGGGCAACCCCTGCACCGGGCTTTGTGCCGCACTGTCGCGACAACGACATGCTGGCAGGTGAGACGCCGGTGTTGATCGGCACCAACACCGACAACCTGCGCAGCGCCGACGTGATGATCAACCTGCACGATGATCATCCCTCCGGCTATGCCTGCTTCGAACGCCTGGTTGAAATCATTGGCCTGGATGAGGCTGTTGTCGAACGGGGGCGGGAACGCTACCGTTTTTATAAAACGCGTGGCTATGCCCTGCAAACGTACGATCTGCGGCAGCCTGCCCACCAGGAGGGACGATGAGCGACAGTCCCATGTTAGGCAAGATGGATGCGCTGCTTAAAAAGCATCGCGGCAGCAGCACCGACAGTGTGGAATCACCTGACCATGCAGCGGCTGTCGAACCCGCATCCGCCCCTGCACCCAATGCCATACCCGAACATCACACGCCCCCTGCTGCTCACGCACACCCGCCCGGCGACGCCTGGCTACCGGTACTGACCGACGTAATCGAACGCGGCACGCCACCTGCCGCAATCGCGGCAACGCCGGCTGCGGTTACGCTGCCCATCCAGACTGACCAACCCGATGCGGCAGCACAGGCCGCCCCAGCCCCGATCCAAACTGAAAGTGATGTCCTTGCCGAACAGTTGATGCGTGAACTGGGACCGCGTCTGTCCGAAGTCATGGAAAAGCAGCTCGCGGTAGCGTTGCGCCGGGGCCTTGACCAAACTGTTGCCAGTCTGCTCTCACAACTTGATGTCAACGTACGCGAAATCGTTCGCGAAGCTGTTGCCGAGAAACTCAATCAACCACGCGATCCGTCGATCTGACCCCAGTCCGAACACGCTTTAAGGACACCCTCGCTTCTTTCCGGAGCATATTGCGGTCTTTTTTGGGACGTGTCCCAAGGTTTTTTGGGATAATGCCGCCTTTGCCCGCACACCATGGAACTCGCCAAATCCTTCGAACCGGCTGACATCGAAAAACGCTGGTACGCCCAGTGGGAAAGCGCCGGCTATTTCAAGGCTAGCGACGTCCCCGACGCCCCCGCCTACTGCATCATGCTGCCGCCGCCCAACGTCACCGGCACGCTGCACATGGGCCACGCCTTCCAGCACACCCTGATGGACGCGCTCACCCGCTATCACCGNNATGGCGGGCGACAACACGCTGTGGCAGCCCGGCACCGACCACGCCGGCATCGCGACGCAGATCGTGGTCGAGCGCCAGCTCGACGCGCAGGGCGTCTCTCGCCACGACCTCGGCCGCGAGAAATTCCTGGAAAAAGTCTGGGACTGGAAAGAACATTCCGGCTCCACCATCACCCGCCAGATGCGCCGTCTCGGCACCTCGCCCGACTGGAGCCGCGAGCGCTTCACCATGGACGAAGGCCTGTCGAAGGCCGTCACCGAAGTATTCGTGCGGCTCTACCGCGAAGGCCTCATCTACCGCGGCAAACGGCTGGTGAACTGGGACCCGGTCCTCGGCACGGCGGTGTCCGACCTCGAAGTCGTCAGCGCCGAGGAAGACGGCTTCATGTGGGAGATCAACTATCCGCTGGAAGACGGCTCGGGCTTCCTCACCGTCGCCACCACCCGTCCGGAAACCCTGCTCGGCGACAGCGCCGTCGCCGTAAATCCGGAGGACGAGCGTTACGCGCACCTGATCGGAAAACACGTGCGCCTGCCGATCGCCGAGCGCAGCATCCCCATCATCGCCGACGACTACGTCGACCGCGAATTCGGCACCGGCGTGGTCAAAATCACCCCCGCGCACGACTTCAACGACTGGCAGGTCGGCCAACGCCACCAACTGGTGGCGATCAGCGTGCTCACGCTCGACGCCAGAATGAACGAGTTGTGCCCCAGCGAATACCAGGGGCTCGACCGCTACGACGCGCGCCAGAAGCTGCTCGACGAGTTGCAGGAGAAGGGCCTGCTGGTGTCGGCCAAGCCGCACAAGCTGATGATCCCGCGCGGCGACCGCACCCACGCGGTGATCGAGCCCATGCTCACCGACCAGTGGTTCATGAGCATGGAGGGCCTGGCGAAGCAGGGCCTCGCCGCGGTCGACTCGGGCGAACTGAAGTTCGTGCCGGAAAACTGGACCACCACCTACCGCCAGTGGCTGGAAAACATCCAGGACTGGTGCGTGTCGCGCCAGCTGTGGTGGGGCCATCGCATCCCTGCGTGGTACGACGCCGACGGCAATTTTTATGTTGCCTACAGCGAGGAAGAAGCGAGGAAGCAGGCCGGCGGCCGCGAACTGACGCAGGACAACGACGTCCTCGACACCTGGTTTTCCAGCGCGCTATGGCCGTTTTCCACACTCGGCTGGCCGGAACAGACAAAGGAACTCGAACGCTTCCTGCCGACATCGGTGCTGGTCACCGGCTTCGACATCATCTTCTTCTGGGTCGCGCGCATGGTGATGATGTCGCTGCACTTCACCGGCAAGGTCCCGTTCCGCGAAGTCTACGTTACGGGCCTGGTGCGCGACTCCGAAGGCCAGAAGATGAGCAAGTCAAAGGGCAACGTACTCGACCCGATCGACCTCATCGACGGCATCGCGGTGGACGAGCTGGTCGCCAAGCGCACCCAGGGCCTGATGAACCCAAAGCAGGCCGTCGGCATCGAGAAGCGCACCCGCAAGGAATTCCCCGAGGGCATCGCCGCCTACGGAACCGATGCCCTGCGCTTCACCTTCGCGAGTTTGGCCACGCACGGCCGCGACATCAAGTTCGACCTGCAGCGCGCCGAGGGCTACCGCAACTTCTGCAACAAGCTGTGGAACGCCACCCGATTCGCGCTGATGAACCTGGAAGGCCACGACTGCGGCCAGGACGCCAGCCAGCCGATGGACTTCTCTGACGCGGATAAATGGATCGCAGCGCGCCTGCAGCAGGCCGTCGGCGAAGTACGCGAAGCCTTCTCCGCCTACCGCTTCGACCAGGCCGCACGCGCGGTGTACGAATTCGTGTGGGACGAATACTGCGACTGGTATCTGGAACTCGCCAAGGTGCAGCTGAACAATGGCACGCCGGAACAACAGCGCGCCACCCGCAGGACGCTCGCCCGCGTGCTCGAAGCCACCCTGCGTCTCGCCCATCCCATCATCCCCTTCATCACCGAGGAGTTGTGGCAGAAGATCGCGCCGCTCGCCGGCGCGGCGGGCAACAGCATCATGCTTGCCGCCTACCCGCAGGTCGACGAAGCGCAGCGCCATCCCGACAGCGTCGCACGCATTCAACTGCTGAAAGAACTGGTCAACGCCTGCCGCACACTGCGCGGCGAGATGAGCCTGTCGCCCGCGCAGCGCGTGCCGCTGATGATCGAAGGCGATACCGCCGCGATCCAGGCACTGGCGCCCTACATCAGCGCGCTCGGCAGGCTCAGCGAAGTCAGCGCCGTACCCACGCTGCCTGAGGCTGACGCTCCCGTTGCCTTGGTCGGCGAGATGCGGATGATGCTGGTGGTGGCCATCGACAAGGGCGCGGAGCGCGCCCGACTGACCAAGGAAATCGCCCGCATCCAGGGCGAAATCGCCAAGGCGCGGGGCAAACTATCGAATGCCAGTTTCGTCGACAGAGCCCCGGCCGCAGTGGTTCAGCAGGAACAATCGCGTCTGATCGATTTTGAGACTATGCTGACCAAGCTGGAAGCACAGCACAAGCGGCTGGATTGATTAAGCCCCGTGCCCCAAAAAAAAAAGCGCGGTTCAGGCCGCGCTTTTTTTCATTCATCAAAGTCCGAAAGATATCCTTGCCTTGTCGCGGCACACATAAAAAAGCCGGGGTCAAAGACCCCGGCTCTTGACGTTCAAACGTTTCGGTTTAGAAACGCTTGCTGTACATCAACTGCCAGCTGGTCTGCTCGTGGCTGACGGTATAACCCATCGGGCTGGTCTGTGTCACTTCCGGCGCATGCTGCAGCGAGAAGTTCAGCTCAGACGTTTTGCTCATCGCGAAGCCCACGCCCACCGAGTAGTGGTCTTCCACTATTGCGGGGAAGAGGTAGTGCATGGTGGCATCCGGAATCGGATTGTCCGAGAAGCTTGCCCCCGCACGCAGCGTAAATGCATCGCTGGCCTTGAAGGACAGGCCGATCTGGAACACATCCTGATCATCCCAGTCCTGCGGCAGGGCAAACGTTACGGTATCGCCGAACGCAGAATAGCTCATGGTGAAATTCTCCATGACATCTTTCCAGTTGATGCGTTTATAGTCGGCCGCAACCATCAGCTTGGGCGTCGCCTGAACCGACACGCCCAGACCATAGGTTTCCGGCCACTGGAAATCACGCACAGTGAGTTTGCCCGGAACGGTCTGAGTCGGGTTGCCCTGCAGGTCGGTCACGATCATGGATGCACCACTCGTGCTGGTTTCCATGTCGCCCAGATCGGTCTTCGAATGGTAGGTGCCGCCAATGGTGAACATCGGGTTGACCTTGTAGGTAAAGCCCAGCTTGCCGGCCATGCCGTAGCCTTTGGCCTTGCCGGTGAAATCGCTGCCATCGCTGAAGTCAATCCGTGCGACGTCGTAACCACCCATCGCCATATTGCCCAACGCACCCATAATGGTTCCATTCCCCATACCCGTCGGCGTAATCAGGCCAGCCATGCTCATCAAAGGCATCGCCATCCGCATGTCCAGCATGGCCCAAACGAAATCCAGCGAGCCGCCGAGTGTCAGGTTGGAGTTGACGTTATAGGCCAGCGGCGCGACCAGGCGACCGACGCCCAGTTCGGAACGCTCCGGCAGGCCGTCCATCCCCATGACATACTCGGTGCCCATGCCGCCCTGGGCAAACATGCCCACGCCATAAGAGAGATTGCCCGTTTTACGGGTCCAGCCGGCAGCCGGCATGAAATAGGCATCGCCACCCGAGGCGCCGCTCATCGAGCTGGCAACATCGGGGCCGAGGAAGCCGAGCGCGACATCCACACGGTTGCCGTTTGCTGCGAGGCCAAGCGTGGCCGGGTTGTTCATCATGGCGGCGTTGCCGTTGTCATAGGCATACGAAGCGCCGCCCATGCCAGCCGCGATCGGGCCATAACCCTCGACGTTCATGCCATTGGTTGCATAGGCGCTACCAGCCAGGCCAGCCAGCGCCATACATGCGAATACACGTGTGAATTTCATTGTTGTCTCCTGTGGGCTAAATTACTGTTTTAAGCTCGTTTAATAGCTCGTTGATGAGGCTACGCGAGCCCCGTGCTTTGAACAAGCCGACTAGTCCATTCAACCTACGCCCGAGCCCGAATTGTTGCGAAAATGACACAAAAAAAGAGCCGGAATAATCCGGCTCTCTTGTTTCATCATGCAGCAATCAACAGGCAACCGCCATGTCAGATGAACAGGCAGATGTCGGTTTCACCCGCGAATTCGAAGAAGGTCGCGGCACCACCATATTCAACACCATCGATGAAATCGGAATGCTCGAAACCGAACAGTTCGACGGTCATCTGGCAAGCGATGAATTTGACTTCGGCTTCCTGACACATCTCGCGCAGGTCGGGGATGGAGGCCACGCCGTTGTTGGCGATGGTCTGCTTCATCAGGGCTGTCGCGACGCTTTCATAACCCGGGATGATGGCCTGGATCGCATTGGGCATGTTCCAGTTGATGTCCTTGAACCACTTAGGGCCGAAAGGCATCTTCATGGGCATGCCGGGGTTGCCCAGGGGGCTGACCTTAAGCACGGACAGGTCTTTGCGGAGGAGCTGGAGACCATAAAAAGTGAAGAAGATCTGGGTTTCATAACCCAGCGCTGCCGCCGTGGAGGCCAGGATATAGGGGGGGTAAGCCCAATCCAGCGTGCCCTTGGTGGCAATAATGGCCATTTTTTTAGTTTCCATGCTCGGTGTCTCCTGTATTCCGGTCAAAAAAAAGTGCCGCGAATTCCTGGTCAAGCATTCCTGGAATCAACGGCACTGGGTATTGCTTTCTGGCTTACTTCTTCTTCATGAAGAAAGTGAATTCCCCACCAGCTTCGGCAGTAGACAACAACTCGTTACCGGTCTGCTTGGCGAAAGCGGCGAAATCCTTGACCGAACCCGGGTCGGTCGAGAGGATCTTCAACACTTGGCCGCTGGTCACTTCAGCCAGAGCTTTTTTTGCACGCAGGATGGGCAGCGGGCAATTCAGGCCACGTGCGTCGAGTTCTTTATCGAAATTCATTGGTGGTTCTCCTTACAATTAAATCGGCATGTACTAAAAAACGCTGCGGTACCTTAAACCAGAACCCCCCCCATTGCAACCGAAACTGCTCTGCAGCGAGGGGAATTGTGGCGTATCGAGCGGTGTTGATCTGGTTTTAACGCGGCAGACTGATTGTATTGCCTGAACGCGCCCATGCCATGATGCCTCCAGCCAGATTGTGCATGTTGTCATAACCCCTGGAGGCCATAAAAGCACAGGCTTGGGCAGAACGCGCGCCGGAACGGCAATAGATCACAACGGGCTTGTCCTGAGGAATGTCCGCCTCACGCAACGGCAACAAATGCAGCGGGATATGGAGGGCGCCATCAATGACGCCCTGCGCAACTTCGGCTTCGGTGCGCACATCGATCAGGTGCGCGCCTTTGGCGGCCAGCTCGGTAACATATCCA
Source organism: Thiobacillus denitrificans (assembly GCA_002424845.1). Taxonomy (GTDB): domain Bacteria; phylum Pseudomonadota; class Gammaproteobacteria; order Burkholderiales; family Thiobacillaceae; genus Thiobacillus; species Thiobacillus denitrificans_F. The sequence continues at coordinate 88,404 of DILD01000091.1, forward strand.
GGATCGACTTCCTTGAAACCTGAGAGTCCAAACATAACGGTCAAACTCCTGTCACGGAATAGTGATTAGAATTTTCTAATATACTCCAAAGCCGCCGATACGCCAAGCGCCGGGCCGACTGGTGATCAGCAGCGCTGGGCGCCGTGATACAGGTTGACCACGTGACGGGCCTCGGCGAAAAACAGCCAACGTTCTACGGCGGCACCGGCAAGGCCTGCAACCGCCGCAATGATGGCCGCCCACTGCCCGCCCTGCTGGGTGAACACCCACACCAGCATCAAGCCGGGCAGTGCAAAACCCAGGGCAAACACCACGACCTTGAGCAGGCCGGCTTTCTGCCGGGCAATCTGGAAACCGAATTCCTGCGTAAGGAAGGTGCCGTGGGTATGGCCCGTGTCGAGCAACTTGACCTTGGCACGGGTGATGCCTGTAGCCGTATTGATGGTGGAACTGAGGCCCGGGCTGTGAATCCAGAAGTAATAGATAGCCTTGAGCACTGCGGCAATTGCCATGATCAATGCCGCCATGGCGATGTAAGGCGTAGTGTCGAGCCCGGCAATGACCGCGCCCAGCAGCAGCAGCAAGCTGCCGCTGGCATAGCCCAGTGCGAGATAGTTGGCAGGCACCAGCGGCGTATTCCACTGCCGGATGGTTTTCAGGCAGGCGTAGATCATCCCAGTGGAGAACACCGTGATCCAGGCCAGTACCGCGGTCAGAAATCCACTGGTTTCTCGCAGCCACAGCGGTGCGTCAAACATGATGCTGGCAAGATAAATCAGCGCCAGCGGCATGAACACCACGGCGAACACGCCCTCGCGCGACAGCCATGAGGTGCGGAAGCGGCTGAACGCGCGCCAGGCGTTTTTCGGATTGGCCAGGTGGAAAGTGGAAGACAGCAGACCGAACGCGACCAGAGCCAAGGCTATCAGGCCGCCCGCAACGAGCTGGTCCTGGCTGAAGCCGCCCCCCAGCTTGAAGGTGTCGGCGATGAACAGCAACGAGAACAGGCCAAAGCCGGCGCCCGATGCCACGGTAAAGAAAATGACTGAGAAAGCGGGATGCATGGATTCTCCTGGCGCAAATAGGGGTGCTTAGCGGCGCACCAGCTTGTTGGCGAACTGCTTGATGCTTTCCTTCAGGCCGCCTTTGGGTTGGGTTTCGACCGGAATTACCGGCTTGCGACGCGGCGGCAGGTAGGTATTGGTCGGGTTGTAGTTGAGTTCGGGCATCAAGGGATAGCCACCACGCTCACGCACGGTGCGCGACACGGCCGAGTCGGGATCGTCGAAGTCGCCGAACATGCGGGCATGCGCCGGGCAGGTCAGCACGCAGGAAGGCTGGCGTTCCTCGACCGGCAGTTCCTGGTCGTAGATGCGGTCGACGCACAGGGTGCATTTCTTCATCGTGCCGGACGAGCGGTCGAGTTCGCGCGCGCCGTACGGGCAGGCCCACGAGCAGTAGTTGCAGCCCATGCACTTGTCCTGGTCGATCAGGACGATGCCGTCTTCGGCACGCTTGTACGAGGCGCCGGTCGGGCACACGGTGACGCAGTCGGCGTCCTCGCAGTGCATGCACGACATCGGGAAATTGACCGTCTTGTTGTTCGGATACTCGTCCATTTCGTAATGGCGAATCCGGTTGAACCACACGCCCGACGGCTCGGCGCCGTAGGGCTGGTAGTCGGACAACGGGCCGATGGTGCCGGAGGCGTTCCATTCCTTGCAGGCGATGGCGCAGGCATGGCAGCCCACGCACACATCGAGGTCGATGACCAGTCCAAGTCTCATGTTGTGCTCGCTTTACTTATTCAGTTTTTTTCGTGGCTGCGCGCGTCGTAACGCAACACCTCGGGGCGCTCATAACGCTCGTCGCCCGGCAGCGCCTTCAGCGCGTCGAACTGCGGCCACGATCCGGTTTCACCCGGTTCGGCCTTCCAAAGCTTCACGCGCAGGTCGAACCACGCCGCCTGGCCGGTCACCGGATCGGAGTTGGTGACGCGACGCTCGCCGGCCTTCTCCGGCAACAGCTCGGAAATCAGGTGGTTGAGCAGGAAGCCCTTGGTCGCCTCGGACGCGTTTTCCTTCAGGCCCCAGGCGCCCTTCTGCTTGCCGATGGCGTTCCAGGTCCAGATGGTATTTTCCTGGGTGCCTTCCATGGTCTTCACCTGGCAGCGGATCTTGCCGTTGTGCGACTCGACCCAGATCCAGTCGAAGTCCTTGATGCCCATTTCGGCTGCTTTGCGCGCGTTCATGTACATGTAGTTCTGCGCCATGATCTGACGCAGCCAGACGTTCTGCGAATCCCACGAGTGGTACATGAACATGGGGCGCTGGGTCAGCGCGAAGAAGGGATATTCGTCCTTGTCGACGCGCTGCTGTTCCAGCGGCTCGTACCACATCGGCAGCGGATCGAAGTACTTCACCAAGCGCTCGCGGTCGACCTGGTTGTTGGGCTGCGGGCCGTCGTACAGGCCCTGCCCCGCCAGGCGGAATTTCTGCAGCGGCTCGGAATAGAACTGCATGATGATGGGCTCGGCCTTGCCGACGAAGCCGACATCCGCCGCCACGTCCAGGTAATCCTTGTTGGCGAAGCGCATGTATTTTTGATTATCGGGCCAGTGGTGCGCGAAGAAGCTCTGGTTCTCGATGTACTTCTGCCACTGGTTCGGATTGGGCTCGCCCTTGAGCGACTTCGTGCCGTCCTTGCCGCGCCAGCCGGCGAGGAAGCCCACGCCCGGCGAACGCTCGTAGTTGACGATGAAGTCCGGATAGTCCTTGAACTTGGGCGTGCCGTCCGGCTTGGTGAAGGCCGGGAATTTCAGGCGTCCCGCCAGTTCGACCATGACTTCCTGCCACGGTCGCACATCACGGTCAGTTTTGACCAGCGGATAGCGGATCGCATCAGCCGCAGCATCCGGCTCGGAAATCGGCCGGTCGAGCAGCGAAATGCAGTCGTGCCGTTCGAGGTAAGTCGTGTCCGGCAGGATCAGGTCGGCGAAATTGGTCATCTCCGAATGGAAGGCGTCGATCACCACCAGGAACGGAATCTTGTACTGGCCGGGTTCTTCCGGATCCTTGGCGCGCAGCATGTCCTGGACGTTGGCCGTATTCATGGTCGAGTTCCACGCCATGTTGGCCATGAACAGTATCAGCGTGTCGAGCGCGTAGGGATCGTGGTTGATCGCGTTGGTGATGACCATGTGCATCAGGCCGTGCGAGGCGATCGGCACTTCCCACGAATACGCCTTGTCGATGCGCAGCGGGTTGCCGAACTCGTCGATCACCAGGTCTTCCGGACGCGTCGGGAAGCCGAGCGGTGGGCGCGACAGCGGGGTGTTCGGCGCGTTGATGATGTCGATGTTGTTTTCCGGCAGCTGGTGCGGCGGGATCGGCTTCGGGTACGGCGCACGAGCGCGGAAGTTGCCCGGCGCGTCGAGCGCGCCCAGCAACATCTGGATCATGTGGATGGCGCGGCAGGAGTGAAAACCGTTGGAATGCGCCGCGATGCCGCGCATCGCGTACATCGCCACCGGTCGGCCCACCACCTTGTCATGCTTGCGGCCCCACACGTCAGTCCATTCAATCGGCAGTTCGACCGTCTCCTTGAACGCGACATGCGCCATTTCCAGCGCGATGCGCTCGATGGTCTCGGCCGGCAGGCCGCATTCCAGCGCCACGTTCTCCGGCGCATAGCGCTCGTCGAGATAGCGCTCGACCATCATCGACATAACGGTCTTGACGCGGCGGCCGTCCGGCGCCACGAATTCGCCGAACAGCGCCGGCGCGATGTCGCCGTCGATGCCGTTCCTGAAGGCTTCCTTGTCGATATCCCAGATCAGCGGCTGATCGTTTTCATCGCGCAGGAACAGGCCGTCGCCCTTCTGCCCCGGCGTCTGCACCACCAGCCAGGAGGCGTTGGTGTAGCGCACCAGGAATTCGTAGTCGAACTGCTCGTGCTTCAGCAGCACGTGCACCATCGACATGGCCAAGAGGCCGTCCATGCCCGGCTTGATCGGCAGCCATTCGTCGGCAATCGCCGAATAGCCGGTGCGCACCGGGTTAACGGTGACGAACTTGCCGCCCTTGCGCTTCAACTTTTCCAGACCGATCTTGATCGGGTTGGACGAGTGGTCTTCCGCCACGCCCCACATCAGGAAGTACTTGGCGTAATCCCAGTCGGGCGCCCCGAATTCCCAGAATGAGAAGCCGATGGAATAAAGGCCGGCCGCCGCCATGTTGACCGAACAGAAGCCGCCGTGCGCCGACCAGTTCGGGGTACCGAACTGCTGCGCCCACAGACCGGTGAGCGCCTGCATCTGGTCGCGCCCGGTGAAGAACCCCAGCTTGGACGGGTCGGTCGCGCGGATTTCTTCCAGGCGGTCGGTCAGCACGTCGAGCGCCTGTTCCCAGGAGATCGCCTCGTAAATGCCTTCGCCGCGCTCGGTGCCCGGCTTCCGCATCAGCGGCTGGGTCAGCTTGGCGGTGGAATACTGCTTCATGATCCCTGCCGAACCCTTGGCACACAGCACGCCCTGGTTGGTGGGATGGTTGCGGTTGCCCTGGATGAAGCGGACCTTGTTGTCCTCCAGCGTCACCTTGATGCCACAGCGGCAGGCACACATGTAACAGGTGGTGTACTTGATTTCCTGCGCGTCGTGATTTTCGAGTTTGATCTTGGCGTTCATGCGGCCTCTGCGTTCAAAATGATCCCCAGCGGCTTCAAGAAGAAACCGCTTTTTTCCTGCCTGGATATACACACTAGGTGACTGCCGGAAACAGCGCCAGCGCCTCAACACCGGGGACTGTGGGGACAACTAATATATTAATCTTTTCGAATATACTGTTATTTTGCACTTTTGGCAGCCCGGCTGGCAAGCAAAACGGCTGATAGCCCCATAAAACCGGCTAATTATAATCCTTGTTTTTTTAAGGGGTTAAATCGCGATCGGCCCGGATTCGCTTCGTGTGGCGCCTCAACCCGCAATGATTCAATCAATGTCCGGGACAACACCTGCCACCCCTGAATCGGGCCGGTTAAAACATGGCGAACACGACCGCTAGCATCCAGCAGAACCGGTAGCCAGGGCGTGACTGCCGAGCGCCATGGATACATGCACACGCTTGGGCATCTTGCCGCAGCGCCATGCCGGCACAAGAGGATAGTTTGACTAGCATTCCCCCGATGGAGACGAACGCCAGTGCCCGGAGCGACCGCCCTGCTTTTCCAGCAAGCGGATATCCGACATCGTCATGCCACGGTCAACGGCCTTGCACATGTCGTAGATGGTCAGCAACGCCACGCTGACACCGGTCAGCGCCTCCATCTCCACACCGGTCTTGCCGACGGTTTCGGCCGTCACCCTGCATGCAATCCACGACTCGACCTCATCGTGCGCGAACTCCACCGCCACTTTCGTCAGCGCAATCGGATGGCACAACGGGATCAATTCGGCCGTGCGTTTGGTCGCCTGGATTGCCGCGATGCGTGCGATGCCCAGCACGTCGCCCTTGGCGGCCTGCCCGCCAAGAATGCGCGCCAGCGTATCGGGTAACATGTTGATCCGTCCGCTCGCCACGGCGACTCGCCGGGTATCGTCCTTGTCCGCGACGTCGACCATGACCGCGCGGCCGCGTTCGTCAAAATGGGTAAATTCGCTCATGCTCTCAGGCTCGTTTTATCAATGAAGTGGGAACCTTGCCGACAAGTTGTGCATCCTAAACCAAATGCCAGAATATCCCGCCGTCTTTGCCTGCCTCGTCCGATGATGCTGCGCACCCTGCTTGCCATCGCCCTGGCCATCCAGCCGGCTATTGCCGCCGACCTGCCTGACCTGGGCGAAGTCTCGCGACAATATCTGTCCGACCAGGAAGAACAGGCGCTGGGGCGCGTCATCATGCGCGATGTCTATACCGACCCGCGCTACCTGGACGACCCGGAAATCGAAAACTATCTCAACCAGCTCGGTTACAAACTGGTTTCGGTCAGCGCGCGCAACCAGCGCAGTTTCAACTTCTTTGTTGTCGACGACCCCGCCATCAACGCTTTTGCCATGCCCGGCGGCAACATCGGCGTGCACACAGGCCTGCTGCTTGCTGCGCAAAGTGAGTCCGAACTGGCCAGCGTAGTCGCCCACGAAATCGCCCACGTCACCCAGGACCACATTGCGCGCATGGTCGCCTCACAGAGCCAAAGTCAGTGGCCAACCCTGGCCGCACTGGCACTGGCGCTGCTGGCAGCGCGCTCCAACCCCAACGTGACCAGTGCGGCCATTGCCTCCACCCAAGCTTACTCAATCCAGAACCAGCTCAACTACAGCCGCGATTACGAACGCGAGGCCGACCGCCTGGGTTACGACATGCTGACGCGCGGCGGTTACGACCCGCGGGCAATGAGCGGCTTCTTCAATCGGCTCGAGCGTGCCAACCGGTTTTACGACAACAGCGCCCCGGCCTATCTGCGCACTCACCCGCTCACCACCGAACGCATGGCCGACATGCAGGCACGCAGCGAAGGCGAGTCCTACCAGCAAGTGGCGGACAGCCTGGGCTTTCAGCTGGTTCGGGCCCGCCTGCGCGCACAGGAAGGCAGCCCACAGGACGCCGTGCTCATCGCGCGCAATGCACTGAAGGACAAGCGTTACAGCAGCGAAACGGCCGCCCGCTACGCACTCGCCGCCGCCCTGCTGCGGGCACGCCAGTTCACCGAGGCCGAAATCGAAGTGCAAAAGCTGCTGGCGAACAAACCGGTAGACCCGATGATCCAGCAATTGGCGGCCCGTGCCGCGCTGGGAGCCGGCAAGGCGAAAATCGCCTTGCAACGCTACCAGGCGGGTACTGCGGACCATCCCGGCTACCTGCCACTGCAATACGGGCATGCCGAAGCCTTGCTGTCCGAGGGGCGTGGCGGCGAGACTCTGGCCCAAGTCGATCACCTGCTCACGCTACACCCCTCCGACCGCCGACTATGGCAGTTGGCCGCCCAGGCACACGCCCAGCAAGGGCATCGCCTGCTCAGCCACCGCGCCCAGGCCGAAGCCGCAGCCTTGAGCGGCAATCTGATTGCGGCCATCGAGCATCTGGACCTCGGGATCAAGGCGGGCGATGGCAGCTTTCATGAAATGTCAGCGGCGGAAGCGCGGCGACGCGAGTGGCAGGCGCTCGAAAAATCACAGCGCCCGAATTAAGCCACCCCCCCCAAAAGCCATAAGCCCAACGGCTGGTAGTAATTTACCCTGCGATATGGCTTTAAATATTCACACTTGGCCTTGCATGGAAAAAACCAATTCCACTATGCTTGACCCTATCCAATATCGGATAGCGCTCCCCGCAAGATTTTTTCATGCGGAAAGCGCCTACACCACGTTGTCAAAAATTAGGAGGATGACCATGCGAAAGTTGCATCATGTAGCAGCGGCCTGTGCGATCAGCGCCATCATGTTGTCGGGCAATGTTCTGGCACAAGCCCCGGCTGGCGCAACTGCCCCCAAGGAGGAAATGACCGGCAAGGAACTCGCGTTCAACAACCGCAAGGGCAACTGTCTGGCATGCCACGCCATGCCGACCGTGCCTGATGCGGTGTCCGCGGGTTTGTATGGTCCGCCGCTGATCGCCATGAGCGCCCGTTTCCCCGACAAAGCCAAGATGCGCGCCCAGATCTGGGACGCCACGGTATTAAACCCGGCCACCACCATGATTCCGTTCGGCAAGCATGGCGTTCTGACGGAAGCTGAAATCGATAAAGTGACCGATTTTGTGTACGGTCTGTAATCACTCGTTACATTGTTCCAATCAGGAGATTTGCCCATGAACGCACTTCGTAGAAACGTACTCAAAAGCGCCGCAGGCGCAGGCGCCGTGGCCGTGGCCGTGGCTGCCGGTCTGTTGAAGCCGACCCAAGCCATGGCGGCCTGGAACAAGTCCGCGTTTGAGGCCAAAAGCGTCGCCGACGCGATGAATGGCCTGGGCGTAACCAGCCCGGCCGACAGCAAGGACATCACAATCAAGGCGCCGGACATCGCTGAAAACGGCGCGGTCGTACCGGTCGAAGTGAGCACCAGCATCGCCGGCACCACCCGCATCGCCATCATTGCCGAGAAGAACGGCACCCCGCTGGTGGGCAACTTCAACCTGCCCAGCGGCACCGAGGGCTTCATTTCCACCCGCATCAAGATGGGCCAGACTTCGCTCGTTCGCGCGGTGGTCACGGCAGGCGGCAAAACCTACACGACCGCCAAGGAAGTGAAAGTCACCATCGGCGGCTGCGGCGGCTGATCGACCGGTCCGGACTCGAAACACTCTCTTACATATTCAGGAAAGGATAGCCAAATGGCTCAACCAATGCGTATCCGCGCCACCATGGCCGGCGATGTCGCCGACATCAAAGTGCTGATGAACCACCCGATGGAAACCGGCACCCGTAAAGATGCCAAAACCGGCCAGCTGGTCCCCGCTCACTTCATTACCGAAGTGACTTCCACCATCAACGGCAAAGACGTGCTGAATGCCGAGATGGGGGGCGCCGTGTCCAAGAACCCCTTCCTGGGCTTCAAGGTCAAGGGTGCCAAGGCAGGCGACAAGGTCGTCGTCAACTGGGTCGACAACACGGGCGACAAGAACACCGCCGAAGCCACTATCGGCTAAGTCGGCAGTTTTCGAGCGGGGCATCATGCCCCGCAATCGCTTTATTCATCAGGTTTCAGGAGGACGGCATGAAACAACAAACTATTATGAAACTGCTGGCAGGGATGGTCGGCTTGGGCATTGCATTGGGGGCGGCCACCGCGCACGCTTCCCCCTCGAAGGATCGGCAGGATCTGATCAAGTACTACAAGGGCAAATACCCCAACATCAAGGTTGACGATTACGTCTACGGCGCGCTGGCATTCGATGCCGACAGCAAGGCCCAGTACGATGCCATCATGGAGTTCCCGCCTTTCGATTCGCAGATCGAAGCCGGCCGCAAAATGTGGGAAACCCCGTTCAAAAACGGCAAGACCTATGCCAGCTGCATGCCCAATGGCGGCAAACATATCGCCGGCAACTACCCCATGTTCGACGAGGCCAAGGACAAGGTCGTCACGCTGATCGATGCGCTCAATGACTGCCGGGTTGCCAACGGAGAAGAAGCCTACAAGCCCAACGACATGAAGACCATGGGCCCGCTGACGGCCTACATGCGCACCCTGTCCGATGGCATGATGATGAACGTCAAGGTCAACGGCCCCAAGGCAATGGCCGCTTATGCGGACGGCAAGAAAACCTTCTTCACCCGCAAGGGCCAGCTCAACTTTGCCTGCGCCAGCTGTCACGTGCAGAACGCCGGCACCCGCCTGCGTTCCGAGCTGATCTCGCCGGCCGTCGGTCACACCGTGCACTGGCCGGTGTTCCGTGGTGGCGACAACCTGGTGGCGCTGCAAAACCGCTACACCGGCTGCTTCAGCCAGGTTCGCGCTGTCCCGCCCCCGGTCGGCGGCACGGTGATGAACAACCTGGAGTACTTCCACTCCTCGCTGTCCAACGGATTGCCGATGAAGGCTTCGGTGTTCCGCAAGTAAGCGAACAGGCTGGATGAAAAAAGCCCGGGAAACCGGGCTTTTTCTATTTCATCGCGCACCATTGTCACGCCTGCATGAGCCTTAGCTACTATTTACGGGCTTCACTGCAAATTCCAAAATGGCCAGTCTGTTTCACGCCACACCATTACCCGAGGAGTCATCCATGCACATGAATCGCCGTGAGTTTCTGCAATTGCTGGCCGTCGCCGCCGCATCCGGCATGGCGCTGGACAGCAAATCCGCGCTGGCCGGCAATGCCCCCGCGAGTTTTTACGATGTTCCGCGTCACGGCAATGTCTCATTCCTGCACTTTACCGACTGCCACGCCCAACTGCTGCCCGTGTGGTTTCGCGAACCCAATGTCAACCTGGGCGTCGGCGGCGCCCTCGGCAAAGTGCCGCATCTGGTCGGCCAGAATCTGCTGAAACACTACGGCATCAAGCCGGGCGGTGCCGAGGCCCACGCTTTCACCTACCTCGACTTTACCGAAGCCGCCAGGGTCTACGGCAAGGTCGGCGGCTTCGCCCACCTGAAAACCCTGGTCGACAAGATGCGCGCGCAGCGTCCCGGCGCCCTGCTGCTGGATGGAGGCGACACCTGGCAAGGATCGGCCACCTCGCTGTGGACCAATGCACAGGACATGGTCGATGCCTGCATCCAGCTCGGCGTCAACGTCATGACCCCGCATTGGGAATCGACCTTCGGGGCCGAGCGCGTGATGGAAATCGTCAACAAGGACTTCAAAAAGGCCAACATCGACTTCGTCGCGCAGAACATCGTCACGAATGACTTTGGCGATCAGGTGTTCCAGCCCTACACCATGAAAGAAATGGGCGGCGTGAAAGTCGCTGTCATCGGCCAGGCCTTCCCCTACACGCCGATCGCCAACCCGCGCCACATGGTGCCGGACTGGAGCTTCGGCATCCGCGACGACAACATGCAGAAATGGGTGGACGACGCCCGCGCCAATGGCGCCAAGGTCGTGATCGTGCTGTCGCACAACGGCATGGACGTCGACCTCAAGATGGCCAGCCGCGTCACCGGCATCGACGCCATCTTCGGCGGCCACACCCATGACGGCGTGCCGCAACCCGTTCCGGTCAAGAACGCCAAGGGCACCACCCTGGTGACCAATGCCGGCTCCAACGGCAAGTTCCTCGGCGTAATGGACTTCGACGTTCGCGGCGGCAAGGTTCAAAGCTACAAGTACCGTCTGCTGCCGGTGTTCTCCAACCTGCTGCCGGCCGACCCGGCGATGGACGCCTACATCAAGAAAGTGCGCGCACCTTACGAGGCGAAGCTCAGCGAGAAACTCGCCGTCACCGACGATTTCCTGTATCGCCGCGGCAACTTCAACGGCACCTGGGATCAACTGCTGGTCGACGCGCTGATGGAAGTCAAAGGCGCGGACGCCGCCTTCTCGCCCGGCTTCCGCTGGGGCACCACCCTGCTGCCGGGCGACGACATCACCATGGAAAGGCTGATGGACCAGACGGCGATCACCTACCCCCAGACCACGCTGACCGAAATGACCGGCGACCGGATCAAGGAAATCATGGAGGACGTCGGCGACAACCTGTTCCACATCGACCCCTACTACCAGCAAGGCGGCGACATGGTGCGCGTGGGCGGCATCGAATACACCATCGCCCCCAACGCACCGACCGGCAAGCGGATCACCAACATGACCATCAAGGGCAAGCCGGTGGGCCCCAACAAGGTCTACAAGGTCGCGGGATGGGCGCCGGTCGTTGAAGACGTACAGGGCGAACCCGTCTGGGACGTTGTCGCCAGCTATCTGCGCGACAAGAAAGTCATCAAGGGTTTGAAGCTGAACGCACCCAAAATTGTCGGGGTCGGCAAAACCAATCCTGGCGTTGCCGACTATCTGGGCGGGGCCTCCTGAGCCTTTCGAACAGCTAAAACGGGAGCACCATCCCGACCCACCCGCCATCAAGCGTGGCCATGGTGGGTCGCTTTTTTTCATGCGGCGGCGGCGTGCTCAGCTTCTTTCCAGATGACCATTTTGATGGCGAGGCGCCGTAATCCCGCACTCGCACCCTTTGTCCGGATTGACTGATTCGCCCGAGCCCACGACACTTCGCGAAGTGCCATTATTTTTCTCCGTCTACTGGATACGATGCGATCAATCGTAATCAAACCCCGTCGCTCCGCGCCCGCCATCCTGTCGATATTGGCCGGCCTGTTCCTGGTCATGGATGCCCAGGCCGGCGCCTTGCCGGGCAAGAACGGCAGCGTTCTCTTGCGCATGTGCAAAAGTGCGGACACCGTGAAAATGCTTTCGGTGATGTGCCACAGCTACCTCGACGGGTATATCGACGCAGCGCATCACCACGACAAGGGCAAGGCCGCGTTTTGCCTTGGGGACAACGACAGAAAGACGGCACCGGACAAGCTGGTGGCGTGGATCGAAGCGCACCCCGAGTCCTTGACGCAACCGGCCAGCGAAGTGCTTCAGCAGGCGCTGGCCCGACATTTTCCGTGCAAGCGCCAAAAATAGCGTGCTGCGCGACGGCCCGCCCGAACCGCTGCCGATCATTTACCGCGATGACAGCCTGATTGCCATCCACAAGCCGGCGGGGCTGCTGGTGCATCGCAGCGTGCTGGATCGCCACGAAACCCGTTTCGCATTGCAGATGCTGCGCGACCAGATCGGCCAGCCGGTGTATCCGGTGCACCGGCTCGACAAGGGCACGTCCGGCGTGCTGCTGTTTGCGCTGGATCGCGAGACCGGGCGTTTGCTGAGCAGCCAGTTCGAACGCGGCGAAGTGAGCAAGCGCTATGTCGCCGTGGTGCGCGGCTACCCGCCCGAATCCGGCGACATCGACCATCCGCTGCAGCGCATGGCGGACGAACATGCCGGGATCGCCGCCCGCGCCGTCGCACAGCCCGCGCAAACCCGCTACCGCCGGCTGGCGACAGTGGAATTGCCGTACCGGGTGGACCGCTATCCCAGCAGCCGCTATGCCCTGGTCGAACTGGAGCCGCTGACCGGCCGCTGGCACCAGCTGCGCCGCCACATGAAGCACATCGCGCACCCCATCATCGGCGACGCCACGCACGGCAAGGGGCGGCACAACCGCCTGTTTCAGCAACTGTTCGGTTGCCAGCGCCTGTTGCTCGCGGCAACCGACATGCGACTGACGCATCCCCTCAACGGCAGGGCGTTGCACCTGCAAGCCGAATTGGCCGAAGACTTTGCCGAGGTAACCCGGCGATTGGGATGGATCGATGCGTTCAACTGAAAGCTCAGCTGTCAAAAGACCTGCAGCGAATGTCCGATCGAAGTCCCGTGCGACCGCATCCAGGCACCGCCCCGCTTGAACAGGCTGCTTTGTGCTTGCGCCATGCCAGAATGGCGCCAGAAAAGGAGGAGGCATGCGATGGCTGGTTAGCGTGCTGCGCGTCGGCGTGGCCGTCTATTTAGGGTTGGCGCTCTATCTCTATGTGTTTCAGGCGCGCTACCTGTATTTTCCCGAGCTTGCGGTGAACACCACGCCGGCCGACATCGGTTTGCCCTTCGAAGATGTCAGGCTAGACACCCCGGATGGCGAAAAACTTGCCGGCTGGTTCATCCCCGCCCCCGCGGCGCGCGGCACCCTGCTGTATCTGCACGGCAATGGCGGCAACATCGGACACCGCCTCGACCCGATCGCGGTATTCCACCGGCTGGGGCTGAACATACTCATCATCGACTATCGCGGCTACGGCGCCAGCAGCGGCAAGCCGGACGAGGCAGGCACCTACCAGGACGCGCAGGCGGCGTGGCACTACCTGACCCGGCAAAAGCGCCTCGCGCCGGAGCGGATCGTCGTCGTCGGCGAATCCCTCGGCGGCGCCATCGCGGCCTGGCTCGCCGCCCGCCACAAGCCGGCAGGACTCATCCTCTACGCCAGCTTCACCTCCGTGCCCGAAATGGCCCAGGCCCTGTACCCGATGTTCCCGGCAGCGTGGCTGACGCGCTATCGCTACGACACACGGGCAGCGCTTGCCCGCGTGAACAGCCCCGTGCTGATCCTGCACAGCCCCGAAGACGAAATCATTCCATTCAGCCACGCACAGGCATTGCTCAACGCCGCGCACGAACCGAAACGGCTGGTCGAACTGCGCGGGGGGCACAACGATTCGCTGCTCATCAGCCAGAAAACCTATGCGCAGGAAATTGGGGCGTTCCTGGAGAAAACCCTGGCGAGCCCGACGCGGCCGGGCGCGATAGTCGGCGATTAGCCGCTTGGTTGTGGCGAGCGCCGCATGTCCGGACAAAGCGGGTCTAGTGACAGAAGCCGGGCAGTTGTCCGTTACCGAGCCGTAGCGGCCGGCCTGGGTGATGGCTGCGACAGTCCGCTCCTCGGCCATTGCTGCCACAGGTCGGATAGTTTTCAGTGGCCGCTTTCAACCATGAGCCGACGTTAAACGACTGCCGCTCAAAGCAGCCGATGCGGCAAAGGGCGCCAGCGTGAGCCAGGACATGAACTCGAATAGCTCGGATGAATTCCCTTCTCCGGCTAAAGAAGGTTGCCACTGCAGCCCGAACAAATGGTGCTCCAAAAGCGCTGGACGAAACGGTACACTGATTGGTACAATTAAAAAAATTACGTACCAATCTACAGTTTTCCTTGAAAATTAATGGTTCATATTGACGAAAAAGAACTATCAATGCTGTTCCAGCAAGGCATCCAAGGCAACGCTTCCAGCTTCGTCTTGTTGGCGAGGCGGTTGGTCAGTCGACTGAAGAAGAGCGACCCAGCTTCCGCCATCCTCCTTGCCGAAACGCTATCCTCAATGCCTTCTGTCACGCGATCAGTGACCCAACCTGTGGATTCTGACAGTCGCCGCAGCTTGCTCAAAGAAGAGGCGGCAGTCGTCCTAGAACACGAACCAATCTGGTCACCAGAGATCGCATCGAAGCTTGGCCGTGTGATCGAGGAGCGCAAGCTTGCTACGAAGCTGCGTCTATCCGGCCTTGAGCCCATGAAGGCGCTGCTGTTCAAGGGGCCGCCTGGTGTTGGCAAGACAATGGCATGCCAATGGATCGCTCGCGAACTTGGCCTCCCGCTCTTAACGCTGGACCTAGCTACCGTAATGAGCAGCTTGCTCGGTAAGACCGGAACCAATGTGCGAGCGGTTATCGACTATGGGCGCGAATTCCCTTGCGTACTCCTGTTGGACGAATTTGATTCGATCGCCAAGCGCCGGGACGACGAACGCGATGTGGGGGAGCTCAAACGCTTGGTGACAGTGCTGCTCCAGGCCATCGACGAATGGCCTTCCACATCGTTGCTGGTGGCCGCAACCAATCATCCGGAGCTTCTTGATCCAGCGGTCTGGCGGCGCTTCGATCTTCAACTCGACTTCGACAATCCCTCTGAGCCAGCCATTGCGCAGTTCCTTCGCGCCGAGGATATTTCGGCAACGTCTGCAAGGGAGCTAGCGGCAATCTACGCCGGATCCTCGTACGCAGACCTTCGCCGCTCCGTGCAAAGTGCTAGAAAGCTGGCGGTTCTCTCTGATCGGCCATTTGAAGAAGTTCTAGCAGAAGAGGGATTGACTGCGGCCGCGGGTTCTCAAGACTCGACATTCCTCCGCGACATCAAAATCAAGAGGCTCGCCGCCGAGGGCGTGTCTCACAGAGAGATCGCACAGCAACTTGGCATATCGCACCCAACTGTGGGCAGAGCACTTAAAAGGTAAAGGGAGACTAAGCCATGGCGACCAGAAATCTGCTGCTTGGAGGCGGCGAGAATCTTGCGGGGCGGGCAACCATCGTGCGTGGCGGAGGCCCGAAGAAAATGCCTTACACACTTGCCGAGGTGCGCGCTGAACTGCTCGCCCCCGTACAGGTCATTGCAGCGGCCTTGCGCGGCATTCCCGCCAGCGCAAAGCCGAGGGGAGAAGGAGTATTTGAAATGACTCTGCACCCCTCTTTCCTTGCAAGAAGCTACTACCCTGCCAAGCTACTGGCAGCTACGGGCCTCCGTGACGTCGGCAGCAAGGAAAAGACGATCATTCCAAGGAAAGCGTCGGAAGATCGGCTCGAAGGCAAACCCCACGCAACGGCATCGATACTTGTCGCCGGAAGGGAAGACGGGATCAACAAGCTTGCTTCGTTCCTCGCCGCCGATAGTGTGCCGGACTACATCGGCCGGCAATTAGCGGAAATCGAATCGATCCAGTGGCTTGGTTCGGAAGACAAGGTGCGTGGCGACCTCCCTGCGGACGACGTTCGTCACTCATTTGAAGTTGCATTACACGCCGGAGCCAACGAGGATGACATCGTCATCGGCTTCCAGAGATTTGCGATGCAGTTGGGTGCTGATGTCGACCTGAAGCGAAGGATCAGGGTGGGTGGCCTCACCTTTCTTCCGGTTACAGCGACGTCGTCACAACTGCTAGCGCTTTCGGAGTTCACGTTCCTGCGGGTTGCTCGTACGATGCCAGCACTGCGAATCGCTGTACCGAACATGGTGCGCCAGACCATGAATGCGATTCCCTTCGCGCTGCCTGTTGGTGGTCCAATCCACCCGAGCGAGCGGGTTGCCATCTTCGATGGCGGGTTGGGGACCGCTGACCTTTCGGCGTGGGCGACTGAGTACACGTTTCCGGAGACCTCCGATACGTCTGGCGTGCTGCTGATGCACGGCAGCGAAGTGACATCGACTTTCCTGTTTGGTCGACCCAAGACGGGAGTACCAATCAAGCCGCCATTCATGGGAGTCGATCACTTTCGCGTGCTGGCACCGACGTCGGGCCGAGATCCCGACCTTTTCGACGTTCTGCTTAGGATCAAAAGCGTCCTCGAAGCTGGCCGGCATCGGTTTGCGAATCTCAGCCTCGGCCCTCGCATGCCGGTCTACGACGATGAGGTACACGTTTGGACCGCGACGCTAGACCAGCTATGCGCCAACTACAACATTTTGTTGACTGTCGCGGTCGGCAATGACGGAGAAGCAGAGGGTGCCGCTCGTATTCAGCCGCCCAGTGACATGGTCAACGCGATTGCTGTGGGCGCAGCCAACTCCTCTGGCGCAAAGTGGAAACGAGCGCCATACAGCTGCATTGGGCCCGGGCGCAGCCCAGGCTATGTCAAGCCAGATGGTTTGGCGTTTGGAGGCAGCGCCGGGGAGTTGTTCGAAGTATTCAATCCGCTTCTTGGCAGTGTGGTCGGTGTGTCTGGAACCAGTTACTCGTCACCATTGACGCTCCGCACTGCCGCTGGAGTCGCGGCAATGACAAGCTATGACCTCTCGTCCATCGCTCTTAAAGCCCTGTTGATACATCATTCTGAACACTCGACCCGACTTCCTCGTGCAGAGGTGGGGTGGGGACGATTTCGCGAGGACAGCCTAACTCTGCTTGAGTGTGGGCCCGATTCCGCGACAGTCATATTCCAGGCCGCGCTAGCGAAAGGCGAGTTCCGGCGCTGCCCCATTCCTTTCCCTGACGTTTTGCTCTCCGGGAAGGTGACGATCAAGGCAACATTTTGCATTTGCGCGCACACAGACCCTGAGCATGCCATCAATTACACGCGCTCGGGGATGGGCGTCACATTCAGGCCTCTGGTGGGCATCGGAGACGACAGCTCTACAGAATTCTTCGGCATCAAATCACAGTACAAGGCCGCCGAGCGCGAGATGCGGGACGCTGGTCACAAGTGGGAGACGGTGCTTCATCGCAGCAGAGACTTCACTGATGGTACGTCGCTGTCGTCACCAGTCTTTGACGTCGAGTACCACGCACGAGAAGTCAGTCGATCAGTTCCTCCAGCATCTGCTCCGGATGTGCCTTTTGCACTAGTCGTCACGGTAAAGACTACAGGTGTGGCAAACCTATACGATCTGATCAGGCAGAAATACCCGGTATTGCTGCCGGTTGAACTCCGCGCCGACGTTGTCATTGACACGTGACCAGCAGAAATATTTCGCTTTTTTGGAGGTCTGCGAATGCATGTCCCGAGGCTGGCGAATGACCGCTTCGGGTCGAATTCGGATGCTCTACGCACTGCGCCAACGGCGGTTTCGGCCGAACAAGAGACGTCCAGCCCTATCAACCTGAATTCCGCTCCTGGCCCGGAATCTGACGTCGTGGCGCCCCACTAACTCAATCCCTGCTTTGGCCGAGGATCGGCCGTTCCGGCGGCCTTGACCGCGCCTTCCCGCCTCGACGGCAACCGGTCCCGGACTGCCGCCCAATCCACTTCACCTCGCCGGGCCTGGCTCAATCCGGCATTACTGCCAGCCGCCGCCGAGCACTCTGTACAGGGTGACGCGATTCGCGGCTTCGGACAGGCGTACGCCGATCAATTCAAGTTCGGCTCCGTAAAGCGTGCGCTGGGAATCAAGCAAGCCGAAGTGGCTGTCTACGCCGCCCTTGTAGCGGGCTTCCGACAAACGGAAGCCGGCCGCCGCCGACTCGACCAATCGGCGCCTTGCGTCGATTTGCTCGGCGATCGTGGCACGCTCGGCCAATGCGTCCGCCACTTCGCGAAAGGCGCGCTGGATGGCTTTTTCGTACAGGGCGATGTTGATGTCGCGCTGGATTTCGGCCACGTCCAGATTGGCCTTCAGACGACCGGCCTCGAAGATGGGAATGCGGATTTGCGGAACAAAACTCCACGCTCCGGAACCGCCGTCGAACAGACCCTCCAGCGAACTGCTCGCGCTGCCGCCGGCGGCGGTGAGCGTGATGCGCGGGAAGAAGGCGGCGCGCGCGGCGCCGATGCTGGCGTTGGCTGCAAGCAGCACACGTTCGGCTTGCAGGATGTCGGGGCGACGCGCCAGCGTGATGGAGGGGATGCCGGCCGGCAATTCGGTGACCACGCTCACTTTGTCGGTCAGCCTGTCGGGCAACTGTTCGGCCGGTACCGGGGCGCCCACGACAAGCACGAGCGCATGCTCGTCCTGGGCCACGAAATTCTGGTAGCGGACAACATCGGCGCGGGCGCTTTCCATCAACGTCTGCGCCTGGTGCACATCGAGCGCAGACACGGCGCCCGCCTCAAAACTGCGACGCGTCAGATCGAACGATTTCTGCCGCGTTTCATGGGTGTTGCGCGCCAGCGCAAGGCGCTCGCGGTCGGCCGCCAGGGTCAGCCAGGCATGGGCCACCTCTGCCACCAGCCCGATCTGCGCACTTCGTTGCGCTTCCTCGGTGCCGAGATACAGCTGCAGCGCCTGGTCATTGAGGCTGCGAATGCGGCCGAAGAAATCCAGCTCGTAGGCGGAAAAACCGAGGGTGGCGCTGTAGGTTCGATTGACGCTTGCATCGCCGCCGGGCGAGAGATCGTCCGGCAGGCGCTGCGCGTTCATGCCGCCGCTGGCGCCGACCGCGGGGGACAGGTCGGCGCGCTGGATGCGGTATTGCGCGCGCGCCTTCTCGATGTTGAGTGCGGCAATGCGCAGATCGCGGTTGTTGGCGAGCGCCTGTGCAATCGTTTCGCGCAGGCGTTCATCGGCAAAGTAGTCGCGCCAGGCGATGGTATCGACCGCAGGTGCCATGACATTGGCCGGGGTCACATTCGGAAAACTGTCCGGCACCGGCGCGGCGGGGCGCTGGTAATCCGGCGTCAGCGTGCAGGCGCTTGTCAGCGTGGCGGCAAGCAGGAGGGGCAAAATACGAAGGGGGGGCATCACTTGAGCTCCTGCGGGGTCGCGGCAACTTCCGTCGGCGACCTGTCTTTGAAAATGCGCTTGATCACCACGTAGAACAGCGGGATGAAAAAGAGGCCAATCGCGGTGCCGGCGATGGTGCCGCCGAGCACGCCCGTGCCCACGGCATTCTGGGCGCCGGAGCCGGCGCCGGTGGCGATGGCCAGCGGCAGCACGCCGAAGCCGAAGGCGAGCGAGGTCATCAGGATGGGGCGCAGACGCATGCGCACCGCAGTCAGCGTGGCGGCGATCAGATCCTTGCCCTCCTGCTCCATCTGCGCCTTGGCGAATTCCACGATGAGGATCGCGTTTTTCGACGACAGGCCGATGGTGGCGAGCAAGGCAACCTGGAAATACACGTCGTTCGACAGCCCGCGTCCGGTCGCCGCCAGCACGGCGCCGACCACGCCGAGCGGCACCACCAGCATGACGGCGAACGGCACCGACCAGCTTTCGTACAGGGCGGCCAGGCACAGGAACACCACCAGCAGCGACAAGGCATACAACGCCGGCGCCTGCGAGCCGCTGCGGCGTTCCTCGTACGAGGTGCCGGTCCATTCGTAGCCGATGCCGACCGGCAGCTGGGCGATGATTTCCTCCACCGCGGTCATCGCGTCGCCCGACGACAGGCCGGGCGCGGCCTGGCCCTGCAGTTCGAGCGACGGCTGGCCGTTGAAGCGCTCCAGACGCGGCGAGCCGTAGGCCCAGTGCGCCGTGGTGAACGCCGACAGCGGCACCATCTCGCCCTGTTTATTGCGCACGTACCACTTGGTCAGGTCCTCCGGCGTCATGCGCGCGTCGGCGTCGGCCTGCAGGTAAACCTTCTTGATGCGACCACGGTCGATGAAGTCGTTTACATAGCTGCCGCCCCAGGCGGTGGCGAGGGTGTGGTTGATGTCCGCCACCGAGACACCGAGCGCGCCGGCCTTGGCGTGGTCGATGTCGAGCTGGTACTCGGCGACGTCTTCCTGGCCATTCGGGCGCACGCCGACCAGGCGCTTGTCCTGCGCGGCCATGCCGAGGAACTGGTTGCGCGCCGCGATCAGCGCGTCGTGGCCGAGCCCGGCGCGGTCCTGCAACTGCACGCTGAAGCCGCTCGCGGTGCCGAGTTCGAGCACCGCCGGCGGCACGAAGGCGAACACCATGGCTTCCTTGATCTGCGAGAACGCGCCCATGGCGCGGCCGGCGATCGACTTCACGTCCTGTCCCGGTTCGCCGCGCTGGTCCCAGGGCTCGAGATTGACGAATCCGAGGCCCATGTTCTGGCCCTGGCCGGCGAAGCTGAAACCGGCGGCGGTGAACACCGAGCGCACGTTGCCTTTCTCCTTTTCGAGATACTGGTGCTCGACCTTCTTCAGCACCTCGATAGTGCGCTCCTGGGTCGCGCCGGCCGGCAGGATGACCTGGGTGAACATCACGCCCTGGTCCTCCTCCGGCAGGAAGGCGGTCGGCAGGCGCGCGAACAGCAGCACCAGCACGCCGATGATGGCGAGGTAGATCGCCAGGAAGCGCAGGCTGCGATTGAGGATCTTGCCCACCGCCGACTCGTAGCGCTGCGTGTTGCGGGCGAACATGCGGTTGAACCAGCCGAAGAAGCCGGACAGCCAGCTGCCCTCGCCGTGACCGTGGCCCTTCTCGACCGGCTTCAGCAGGGTGGCGCACAAGGCTGGCGTGAAGATGATCGCCACCAGCACCGACAGCGCCATCGCCGAAACGATGGTGATCGAGAACTGGCGGTAGATGACGCCGGTGGAGCCGCCGAAGAAGGCCATCGGCACGAACACGGCGGACAGCACCAGGCCGATGCCGATCAGCGCGCCGGTGATCTGGTCCATCGACTTACGGGTTGCCTCCTTCGGCGACAGGCCCTCCTCGCTCATGATGCGCTCGACGTTTTCCACCACCACGAT